>NZ_QGGI01000008.1 GCF_003148465.1 Oceanotoga teriensis | reverse complement strand
CCTTCTAATTGTCCTCTTCATAGGTCTAACTGTTATCGTTATTTTGATTTTTCTAAGGATAATTTTAGAATGTTTTTGGATAGAAATTCTTCAAAGTTTAAAAATACTTACAAAAAACGTACTCTTATTGAATCTATTTTCTCTTTTTTATCGCTTTTTATTCCTTTTTTATTGCTCTATTTTTCAAGTCACTATATCATATATATGAGATGAATCTGATTTTATATTTAAAGATATAATTGTACCAGGCATATTAAAATTTATATTTTCAAAAGTTATATTTTTTCCACTGATACTTAATATACTGTTATTACTATATATTTGCATTTTTCCTTCATTCAAAAGTATAAAATCACGAACTGTTGGTAACCCTAATCCTCGAGGAATACTATCATCTTCAAAAGTTGAATTTACCTGATTCAAAAGCCCATTTTAATAACTTATGACTTTCAATTGAGCCTATACGATCATATTCTTTACGTGATGTCTTTGATTTAAAGTAATTTCTAATTTTGTTTGGTATTCCTATTCCCGAATCATATAAAGAAAATATAAGTTTTTCATTTTTGGGTTGA
The DNA here is from genome assembly GCF_003148465.1 of Oceanotoga teriensis. Classification (NCBI taxonomy): domain Bacteria; kingdom Thermotogati; phylum Thermotogota; class Thermotogae; order Petrotogales; family Petrotogaceae; genus Oceanotoga; species Oceanotoga teriensis. Next base: position 144,286 of record NZ_QGGI01000008.1, on the reverse strand, counting down.
TAATGGCCGCAAGAATAAATTCCACACTTTGTTTCAGAATGAATCATAGCATTTTTATATAATTCAAAGATACTATTAAAGAGTCTAAGATGAAAATTATCAGTCATATTTATTTTTGACGTTGCTAAGATATTATCTATGTGTTTATTTAATAGAATTTCATCTTCAAATTGATTTATATTAAATTTTTCTAGTTTAACTGCATTATTACCAAAATATTCATAAGGTTTATTCTCTACATAAGATATAAATCCACTTGAATTCAAATAATTTTTCAATCTTATATTACTTGAAAGAGTACCATAAATATATTCAAAATTTGTATGCTTTTGTTTTGATATATCAATTGCAGAAGCTAAAATTGAAATTATATCTGGGGATATATATGAACATTTAGAAAAATCAAGAGATATTGCATCATAATTACCAGCAGTACAAAACTGATGAAATTTAACAATATCTTCATAACCATTTAAATCAGATTTATAACGTTTTAAAAATTCATATTTTATTTTTCCCATAAATAGATTACTCCATTCTAATAATTAAATTAATGCTTAATTATGTTAAATAAAAATATTATATTAAATCTTATTCAATATATTTTATCATAAAAATATTTTTTATATTTAACTTATAAAAGATATAAAAAGAAATAAAATTAAACTTTTTTTTCTTGAATTTAAATACTATTTTCTAAAGTATTAAAATAGAAGATTTTAAAAATATAGAGTTAAAAGATAACGATAAATTTCAGATAAAAAGATTCTCAAATATACCAAGTGAATTAATAGGTTTCCACTAAGGTTTTTTTATCTTTATTTTGAAGTTATAAATTTATTTTTTAGAAAAAATTAGAAGTTTTATTTTCTTTAATACCCTAAAAATCTTTCATCAGCCATCTAGGGTTATTGTTTTTAATATATACAAATAATATTTGACTTGCATAATATTAACTTTTTCAAATGAATTGCTTTTTTTATTTTCTATCACTACCGTAATAAAAAGATTAGATAAATTCAAATTATTTTTTATATTGAATTTATTTATATAAATATGGTAATATTAAAATAGAATTTTTTTAATGTTTTATTTATATCAATTTATTTTAAAAAAATAATCATTTACACCACAATAAAATTATATTATTAGTAAAAGAAAATTCAAAATGAAAGTGAGGTGAAAAAATGAGATTTAAATTAGATTTTAAAACGAATAATAATGTAATTCCAATAGATTATAGACGTTTTTTATTATCTTATATAAAAAATGCTTTGTCTAATTACGATGAAAAAATTTATAGTCAATATTACAATAAAAAAGATCCTATTCATAAAAATTTTACCTTTACAATAAATTTTGGGAAAAGTAAATTTGAAAAAGAAAAAATTTTATTGGAAGAAAATAAATTTAGTTTCTATTACTCTACTTCTGATTATGTTCTTGGAACTCATTTGTTTGCTGCGTTTAGAGAACAAATTAATAGAGAATTTAAAATTAAAAATAATAGTATAAATTTATGCAATATTAAATTTTTTAAAAGTAAAAATTTTTTATCAAAAAATATTGATTTTAAAATTTTGTCTCCTGTATTAATTAGAGATCATAAAAAGGATAATTCTGACGTTTATTATTCTTTTGAAGATAAAGAATTTGAAGAAATATTAAAAAATAATTTAAAGTATAGATTAAAAGATTTCCCTTCAGAATATTTAGAAAATATTAGTATTATTCCTATAAAAACAAGGAGTGTATTAGTTAAAAATTATGGGACAATACTTAAAGGCAATTTAGGTTATATAAAAATACTTGCAAATGAAAAAGTTATTGAATATATTTATCAATCAGGATTGGGTTCTAAAAATTCTATGGGATTTGGAATGCTTGAAATATCTAAAAGGGGGTGAAAAATATAAAATTTTTTAGAACTGGTGAAATTGTAAGAGATATTGGAATAGTTAATTTATACAGGATTTTAAAAAATGAAGATTATAATGCGGTATTAAAAGATAATTATTTGGAAATTAATGGTATAAATAGCAGAAATTTTTATAGAATTATAGTTGAAAATATTCTTTTTAAAATTGCTATTGATGGAATTAATATAGAATTAACTAAAGGAAAAAAAGAATTAATAAATAAAGACAATATTAACTTTGAAAATTATAAAAAGTTTGTAGATAATTCTGATTATGATGATAAAACTAAAAAAATGATAATTAATAAAATAGAAAGTCAATATATTCCATATTTAAGAAATAGTGGCAAATTTGGTGCTAATGCTGGAAATGTAGAAAATTTTCATAATAATTTTAAAAAAATTTTAGAAATTGTATTTGAAGAAAAATCTGAAGAATTTTTAAATAATGAATATGAAAAAATAGAAACTAAATGTAGTATTTGTCATAACAATTATGTATATAAATATGATATTACCCATAAAGAAGAGAAAAAAGAGAGGAAAACTTCTAAGTATTTATATTCTTTTATGGGGTCAGAAAATAATATGTTTAATAACTATGGTCAAGATTTAGGAAGTAATATTTGTTTTGAATGCGAATTTTTTAATATTATGTTTTTATTATATATTAATGAAAATAGAAATTCTGAATTAATATATGTAGAAAGTCTTAAATTAATGGAGTTTTTTAATTATAAATATAACTTAATATCTCGTGAATTAAGAAATAAGGGCTTTTTAAGTAGCTTATCAGATTATAGAAATAATAGATTTAAGCTTTATGGTATAGAAAGGGATTCTAATAAAGGAATAATAATAAACTTGAATAGTGTTTTAGATATAAATAATATGATTAAAAGTTTAAAGATAAAAGCTATTATAGATTCATTTTATATAACTAGCAGTACCAAAAAAGAATTATATAGATTGGTTGATTATAAAAATTATAATATAATTTTAAAATATTTTTTAGCTAATTTAATTTTTCAAGATGAAAAAGAAAAAAGTATTGATATGATAAAAACAAAAAATAATGTAAGAATATTTTTAAAATTTATTAAATTTTTATATGGAGGTGATTTAGAAATGTCAGAAGAAAAAATTAAATATTTTGAAGATAATAATAAATTTAGAAGCTCAGGATATAGTTTAGGTAAAATTTTAAATGTTGAATCAAAAAAATCTATTATATATAAATTAAATAATTATTTAAAAACATTGAATAGAAAAGGTCTTTTAGAAATGATTATACACTTATTAACTGTAAATTCAGATGCTGTTTTACCAAAAGATTTAGCTAATTCAATAATGAAAAGTACAGAAAATGATTTATATTATAATGTAGGACTTTTCATTGAGGGGTTACTTCAACCTGATAATACAAATAAAAAGGGGGAAAATAAATAATGTCTAATAAAATAAATTGTATCACTATGACAATATTAACTTTTAGTCCAATAGGTCTTTCTAATGATCAAGGAATGGGAAACTTTACTCCATTAAAAAAACATTTTAGTGGTGATGGAGTACATGCTTTTACAAGTGTAGGTACCTTTACATATGAATTAAGAAAGTCTTTATTTAATAAAGGATGGAATCCATCTGGTATTGTTATAAACAAAAGTAATTTATATTCTAATCCAGAAGATATTGAAAGTATTGAAGATATGGAAAATGATTTATTTGGATTTTTAATTCCTGGAAAGCAAATTTCAAAGACATCACCTTTAAGAGTAATACCTTTCAGATCTGTTCATGAATTTAAAAATGAAACTCAATTAATTACAAATAGAGGGTTTTTATCTCAAGAAAATAATAGAAAATTCTATACTGAAGAAAAAAAAGATTTAGTGGAATTTGAAGGAGACATACCAAAAACTCAAGCTTTAGCTAACGAAGAAGTCTTTGGTGATTATTATACATATACTGTTACAGTAGAACTTAATAGGTTAGGTGTAACTGAAATAAAAGATGGAAAATATTTAGAACCTAAAGATAGAGTATATAAAAATAAAGAATTAAGATTAAAAATGGTTAAAGATTTATTTGATGCATTATGTGAATTTACAAGAGATATTAAACACCAAAAAGTACTATTAAAACCTCTTGCAGTATTTGGAGGAGCTTATGAAAGTGTTGTGCCTTATTTTTGGGATGATATACTTTTCAATAAAGACAACCAATTAATTATTGATGGAATAATTGAAACTATTGAAAGTTATGACTTAAAAGATAATACAATAGCTGTGGTTAGCAAAAAAATAAATATGGAATCGGAAAATGATTGTATTGAATTAGGTATGCCAGTAAAAAAATTAAAAGAATTTATTGAAAGAATAGATATAAATGAAAATAATGAATGGATAATATAAGAGTGATTTGCTATGGAAAATAAAATTTTGTTATTAGAATTCAAGCAACCTAATGCCCATTACAGAGAAGCTAAAATAAAACAAGATGATTATATATCAACTTATAATTTACCTTCTCCTACTACTATAGCTGGAATGATATCTTATGCAAGTGATAAAAGATTTGATAAAGAGTTAAAATTATCTGTAGTTGGAAAATATAAAATAAAAAGAATTGATTTTATTAGAGGAGAAGAGGGAAATATTATAAGTGATTTTGAAAAATTTATTATAAAAGAATTAAGGTATAATAAAAAAAATAAATTAGAAAATAATATTGATTTTCCAGAATTATTTAATTATGTAAAATCTAATTCAAAAAATAGAGTGATGAATTTTGAAATATTACAAGATATAGAACTAAAAATTTTTATTGATTCTGAAAATAAAGAAGATTTACAGTTAATAAAAGAGAGTTTTGAAAATCCAAGTAAATATTTGAGTTTAGGAAGAAAAGAAGATTTTATATTTCCAATAAAAAAAGGAGAAATGTTTGTAAAAGAAATTGTTGTAAATGAAGTCTATATAGAAGATAAAAAACAAGCTATAAAACAAGATTTATTGGTTAAAAATACTTATATTCCTGTTGAATTAATAAAAAGTGGTAAAAATGAAAATAAATATAATGATATATTAAATAGAGGTGTTTATTATTCTATACCAAAAAAATATAAAGATTTATTAGAAGATAAGAAAAATAGAGAAATGATATTTGGAAATTATATCTATATTTCTAATGAAGGCGCTTATTTAAAAGATATAAAATTAAATATTTATGAGTCAGAAAATGAAAAAATCTTATTTAAGTGGTTAGTTGGTGATAGTGATGAATAGTATATATGCTAAATCAGAATCACAAAATAGTAATGAAATAACTTTAGTAGAACATAATAATGATTTATTAAATACTTATGAAAAAATAAAACATAAAATAGGTTATAAAAATATACAAGATATAATAAAAGATTATGATTTGGAAGAAATCTTATTGAAATTATTTGTAATGCATGATTTGGGTAAAATTAATATAAAATTTCAAAATAAAATCAAGAAAAATTTTGAATTATTAGAAGGTAAAGAAATTAGACATAATATTTTATCAGGAGCATTTTCAAAAAAATTATTAGAAGATATAAAAACAAATGATGAGATACTTTTTAATGTAATGATAAAAAGTATTATGTATCATCACGGTCATTTCAAAAAATATTATAATTTAAATATTTCTGATGTTGAAAAAAGTTTATATAAAGATATTGAAGAAGCTATTTTAGATAATAATGATTATGATTTATCTGATATTGAAAAGCAATTAAGTGAAGTATTTAAAAAAGATATAAAAATAGATGAAAATATTTTAGATTACGATTTTATGAATTATTTCAATAAAGATTTTTCAAATGAAGGTAATTTAGAAGTTGAAAGAGAAAATGATTATAAATTACTATATATTTTTTTGAAAGGATATGTTAATTTAGTCGATCATTTAGCATCTTCCAAAATAAAAGACTATGAATATTTTTTTAGCAAAAGTAATGATTATATACAAGATAAAATAAGAAAATTTTTAGCAGAAAAAAGCAAAAATAAAGATCAAATTGTCTTTAATGATATTCAAAAAAGAGTTTTAGAAAATTTAAATAAAAATATTATTACTAAAGGATTTACAGGTTCAGGGAAGACAGTAGCAGATCATTTATGGACTAATGAAAGAAAAATATTTTTAGTTCCAACTAAAATTTCAGGAGAAAATTTTTATTTAGATGCATTAAAAATATATGGAGAAGAAAATGTAGGTATACTTCATGGAGACATAAATTTATACAATATAGAAAATAAAGAAATAGAAACAAGAATTAATTTAAAATTAAGTGATATTAATTTAGCTCATAACTTAGCTAAACCATATATAATATCTACAATAGATCAAATTTTATTATCGCTTTTTAAATATCCAAATTATGAAAAATTATTAGTTAATATATATAATTCAAAAATAACAGTTGATGAAGTACATCTTTTAAATCCAAAAATGTTTGTGATTTTAATATTGTTTATGGATTTTACTTCAAAACATTTTAATGTGAAATATCATCTTATGACAGCTACTATGCCAAAAATATATCAACAAATACTTGAAAGCAAAAAAATTATGTATTCAAAAACTGAAGATAATTATATATCCTTTGATACAGAATTTGAAAATAATATACAAAAAAATATTTCGAATGATATAAAGAAAGTAAAAATTGATTTAATTAAAGAAGAAAAAATTAAATCAATATTGTCTAAAAATAAAAATAAAAAAATTTTAATTGTAAAAAATACTATAGATGAATCCATAAAAACTTATGAAAAGTTATATAAACAAGAAAATTTTGAAGTGGATTTATTACATAGTAGATTTAAATTTGAAGATAAGCAAGGAAAATATAATAAATTAAATTCAATTAAAGAAAAAGATAATAAAGGAATTATTTGGATTACTACACAATTAGTGGAAACATCTCTTGATTTAGATTTTGATATACTTATAACTGATTTAGCTCCAATTGATTCTTTGATTCAAAGAATGGGAAGATGCAATAGACATAATACAAAAGAATACGGTGAAGTGTATATATTAGAAAATGAAAAAATGATTCCTTATGATAAAAATTTAAAAGATCCATCATTAAAAATTATTAAAAATAAAAAATATAAAGGAAAAGAATTAGGGGAAAAAGATAGAAATCAAATGCTAGAAGAATATTATGATGAGAAAAAAGTTTTTGAATATTATAAGACAAATATAGAAAAAGCTGTTTTTTCTATAAAAAGAATTTGGGATATACAAAAAGAAAGTTTTAATTATAAAGATCTGATTTTTAATTATGATCCTTATTTAAATATCGTTGATAATAAAATGGAAGCAGAAAAATTATTTAGAGATAATACGAATATAAATGCTTTATTAGAAAAAGATTTTAAAGAAATAAACGAGGATTTTAAAACATTCAATAAAAAATATCTTTTTAATTCTATACCAATAAGTACAAGTTTTTATTTTAAAGCAAAATCTATTTATGGTATAAGACAGGATAAAATATTTAGAAAAAACGGTGTTTTTGTTTTAGATGATTCAATTGTTGAATATACTAAAGAAAAAGGATTAAAATTATTAAAAAATAAAGAAACAGATAATTTTATTTAAAAAATCTGTCGACCTCTACTAAGAAAATAAACACCTTAGATAGACAGATTCTAAAAACGACTAATAATAAAGAAAGTGTTGTTATGTAAACTTTGTTAAAGATTAAATGTATAGCTTTTTAGTAGGTCGACAGATTATAAAGTTATAATTAAGTGATAATATAGGTTTCAAATATACGGATAATAATCAAACCATATTGGAATATAAAGCACTCTAACTATTCAAGTTGTCCTTGTAAGGATCCTATAATAATCAAACCATATTGGAATATAAAGCTTTTATTATACCACAAGGAGGCAAAAAAATGGTATCATAATAATCAAACCATATTGGAATATAAAGGAGGGTTATACAGAAACTTGGCAGCCTTACGAAAAAGATAATAATCAAACCATATTGGAATATAAAGATAAAAACAGCAAAAGAAGCAGCTAACTCAAGAGTTATAATAATCAAACCATATTGGAATATAAAGGAATTTAGAAATATTTTCTTTTTTAATTTATCCGGTAATAATAATCAAACCATATTGGAATATAAAGTTTATTCATTGAAATGTTTGACATTGGTTATCCTCCATAATAATCAAACCATATTGGAATATAAAGAGAGAATTTGATATATAGCGAAGCGAAGGAGTGATAATAATAATCAAACCATATTGGAATATAAAGGAGAATATTATACAATTTAGTTGTAAAGGATAATAAATAATAATCAAACCATATTGGAATATAAAGTCTAAAAATGAGTTGTGATAAAAATACAGAAACAGAATAATAATCAAACCATATTGGAATATAAAGGGATCAAAAATTTTGTACCGGTTATTGAAGAAACAGAATAATAATCAAACCATATTGGAATATAAAGACATATCTACACTAGAACAAACAGCAAATTCAATTCATAATAATCAAACCATATTGGAATATAAAGCTACTGTTGCATTTGGACTTTCCGGAAGGTCGTTCAATAATAATCAAACCATATTGGAATATAAAGCTTTCCAAAAGTCTGATAAATAAACCACTCTTTAGGTATAATAATCAAACCATATTGGAATATAAAGAAATGTATATTATTTAATATTGTTGTTGGAGAACTAATAATAATCAAACCATATTGGAATATAAAGGTTTCAGGATCAATTTTAACTTTTTTTACTGGTTTAAATAATAATCAAACCATATTGGAATATAAAGGGAAATGGCTCAACCTTTTGATAAAGATACGATTGAAATAATAATCAAACCATATTGGAATATAAAGATATACGAAAAAGCAACTTTGAAATTATATAGAGTAATAATAATCAAACCATATTGGAATATAAAGTTTTTCTGGATAATTCTTACAAAGAATTATTAAACTATAATAATCAAACCATATTGGAATATAAAGCTATCATTCCACACAGATCCCGGAATAGCTGGATCTATAATAATCAAACCATATTGGAATATAAAGAAATATTCCTTGTAAACTCCAATTTCTTGCGGAAGTATAATAATCAAACCATATTGGAATATAAAGGGTAGTGAAAATTGATTAGAAATTGTAAAAGAACTAATAATAATCAAACCATATTGGAATATAAAGTTATTAGAAAATACAATTAAAAATATGAAAAATAATATAATAATCAAACCATATTGGAATATAAAGCCATTTCCAGGGTTAGATGTTGAAAAACCAGTGTTTATAATAATCAAACCATATTGGAATATAAAGTCAAAATAGTTATTTAGTATGTCAATATTTTTTACAATAATAATCAAACCATATTGGAATATAAAGAATTGTTAGCTGTTAAAGGAATAGTGGCATTTGCATATAATAATCAAACCATATTGGAATATAAAGGATTTTAACCCAAAAATGTTTTTTAAACTGGTTGTTATAATAATCAAACCATATTGGAATATAAAGTATTATAATAATAACTTTCTAAAATTTTGGCATCGATAATAATCAAACCATATTGGAATATAAAGAATAATTTTTAAATCATATGGATACAATTCTTTAGTAATAATAATCAAACCATATTGGAATATAAACGGAAGACAAGAAGCATTTGCATTACCAGACAAAATGAATAATAATCAAACCATATTGGAATATAAACCTGTTTAAACCTCCGCTTTTGCTTGAAGCTTGTGTTAATAATAATCAAACCATATTGGAATATAAACGAGTCTATCTTCTTTTGAGTTTCTTTTATATTTTTGATAATAATCAAACCATATTGGAATATAAACAGTAATATGAGTGCTTTCATGATATATGATAATAATATAATAATCAAACCATATTGGAATATAAACTTCTTTTGCTAAAAGTTTTAAGGGTAAAGTTTATTTATAATAATCAAACCATATTGGAATATAAACTGTCTATAACGAATATAATTTTTTCCCATTCCATCTAATAATAATCAAACCATATTGGAATATAAACGCATTACAAACGTTAGCAGTTGCACAGTACGGTACAAAATAATAATCAAACCATATTGGAATATAAACTATGTTAGTATGAATGTTCTATATTTGTCAGAAAGTATAATAATCAAACCATATTGGAATATAAACTATACACTGCCTTCCTGTTAGGTAAGGTCTTATATGATAATAATCAAACCATATTGGAATATAAACTTTGCATTTTTATATGTTGCAACAGAATGACTTGCAAATAATAATCAAACCATATTGGAATATAAACTCTTTCATGTTTATTTCTTGACCTTTCATTTCTTCAAATAATAATCAAACCATATTGGAATATAAACAAAAATTCTAACGCAATATCAAATGCTCTAGGATACAATAATAATCAAACCATATTGGAATATAAACATTTGTATGTACTGGAGTTTTCCCCAGTCATACGTTAATAATAATCAAACCATATTGGAATATAAACTTTTAAAAACATATATTTTTTTTGAGGATTTCTTTGATAATAATCAAACCATATTGGAATATAAACGCATTTTTATATCGAGGATTTCCCCCGATTTTTTTAAATAATAATCAAACCATATTGGAATATAAACAACAGTATTACTGCCTTACATATTTTAGGCTTTTCATATAATAATCAAACCATATTGGAATATAAACTAAAGATTAGCATAAAATTCACCAGTTTTTATATATAATAATAATCAAACCATATTGGAATATAAACTCCAACCCCCAACAATCTTTCTCTTAACTCTGCTTATAATAATCAAACCATATTGGAATATAAACAGTACTCGAAAACGCTCAAATCAACGGAAACGCCAGGGATAATAATCAAACCATATTGGAATATAAACGTAGAAGGAAAACAAAGAATAGGGGCAACATTATTAAAATAATAATCAAACCATATTGGAATATAAACGAGAATCAAGTGAAGATAACATATATTGATGTTTTGATAATAATCAAAACATATTGGAATATAAACTCGGTTATGGTGGATATTAAATATCCGAATCCAGCTATAATAATCAAACCATATTGGAATATAAACAAAAAATATAATCCTGTTCCATATCCTTGTATCATGATAATAATCAAACCATATTGGAATATAAACGAGAATCAAGTGAAGATAACATATATTGATGTTTTGATAATAATCAAACCATATTGGAATATAAACTCGGTTATGGTGGATATTAAATATCCGAATCCAGCTATAATAATCAAACCATATTGGAATATAAACTTGCTGTATTTAATATAAGTTCCGTTACTGTTATTAATAATAATCAAACCATATTGGAATATAAATATACTAGTACCAAGTGAATGTTTCGTTCGTTCTAACACAATAATCAATCCATATTGGAATATATTTTAAAAATTAAACAAAATTTATATCTTATTCTTAATGTATGATATTAAATGAATGTATTTGTTTAATATATAATATATAAGTATAAAAATTTAAAGGGGAGACTTTTCTTATGGATTTTGTTACAAGTGATGGTATAAAATTATATTATGAAAGAAAAGGCAATGGAATTCCATGCCTTTATCTTCATGGTGGGCCAGGTTATTGGAGTAAATCATTTCAACATTATGCAGGTAAATATTTAGAGAAAAATTTTGATATGATATATTTAGATCAAAGAGGTTGTGGGCGTTCGGAATATAGTTTAAGTAAAGAATATTCTTTAGAGAAAATTATCAATGATATTGAAGAGTTAAGAATATTTTTAGGAATTAAAGAATGGTATATAATTGGCCATTCATTTGGAGGCATACTTGCGGTAAATTATGCTTATTATTTTCCAAACAGGACTATAGGATTAATATTATCTAATGTTACATTATGTATGTACTATTCTTTTATGCATCAGATAAATAAAGGTTCAGAAATTTTAGGAATTGAAAAACCAGTAATAAAGAAAGATGATTTCAAGTCATTTGTTGATACATTTTATTTTATTCTTAAAGAATTACTAATAAAAGGGGATTATTTCAAATTACAATTTTTAGAAAAAGAAAATAAAAAACAATTGGATTTAATAGATCAGTCATTACAATCTGATCCGAATTTTCAGCAATATGTATTTTCATCTAAAGAATATTTTCAGGATTTTACACTATTAACAAAAAATATAAAAAAACGAGTATTAGTTATTACAGGTGAATTTGATGATGCTATTGGGCCGGAACATTATCTTTCATTTAAGTTTGAAAATATTGTTATTCATAAAATAAAAAGTAGTCATCATCCTTATATAGAAAATCAAATAGAATTTAAAAATATTATAGAAGATTTTATTCATAAAGATTATCAAAAATAAAAATATATAGATATTATCTCCAAAGTAATTTTATAATTAATGAAATTTATAAAATTATTTTGGAGATATTTTTGTATTAGATCTGGAATTTTAAAAATAAATGGTATATAATATTATGGTATATAAACGAATACATAAAAGGAAGTGTTAAAGTGGGGAAACAATTGGATGTGACTAAAGACAATGTTGTTAAAGTTTTTTTTAAGTATACAATCCCTACGATGTTGGGAATGTGGTCTATTTCATTAGCTTCTATAGTGGATGGGATATTTGTTGGAAAATTTATAGACTCTAATGCACTTGCAGTTATAAATTTAGTTGTTCCATATGTTTCATTATTATTGGGATTAATAACGATGTTCGGAGCTGGAGGTTGTGTTTTAAGCGGAAAATTATTAGGTGAAAATAAAAAATTTCAAGCTTCATCTATTTTTTCGAGAGTAATTCAAATAATGTTTGGAATAGGTGTTATATTTTCTATTTTGGTTATAATATTTCCAGAAAATGCTGCTAGATTATTAGGTGCAAATCAAGTCATTTTAGAATATACGGTAACATATATAAAAATTTATTCATATTTTTTACCCATACAATTATTAGGAATAGGAATAAGTTTTTTTGCAAGAGTAAATGGTAAACCAGGATTAACTTCTTTTGCTTTATTATTTAGTGCTATTATGAATGTATTTCTTGATTGGATATTTGTTGTTATTATGAATAAAGGAATGGCAGGAGCTTCTTTAGCAACAGGAATTTCTCAATCTATGACATTTTTTATTTTACTACCATCATTTTTTTCTAAAAATAGTAATTTAAGGTTTGTGATGCCTAAAGGAATAAAAAAAGAGATATTTTATTCCATGTATAATGGGCTATCTGAATTATTAAATGAAACATCAAGTGGTATAGTTGCTTTTGTATTTAATCATGTTTTGATTCAACAATCTGGAGTAAAAGGTGTTGCTGCATTTACAATAGTCAATTATTTTTTATACAGTGGAGGACTTATTGCCTATAGTGTTGTTGCAGCTATTCATGGGCCGGTGAGTATTAATTATGGAGCAAAAAATACTAAACGTATGCATGATTTTTTAAAAGTTTCTATATTATTTAATATAGTGTTAGGTTCTTTAATAGCTTTTATTTTGAAAGGCTTTGATATACATTTGGTAAATTTCTTTTTAAAGTCAAGTGGAGTTGAAGTATCAAAAATGGCTACGATATATATAAGTATTATTTGGTATACTTTTTTTATAAATGGTATTAATATTGTAGTTTCAGGTTATTTTACAAGTATACATAAACCCATATCTTCATTCGCTTTTTCAGCTTTGAGATCTCTTATACTTCCAGTTAGTCTAATATTGATTTTTAATACTATTTTTAAAAATGAATATATATTTTATGCAGTTCCTTTATCAGAATTATTAACTTTAATAGGAATCATTATATATACAAGATTTGGAAAAAAGAATTTGGGATAATAAATAAACCGGCATTTATATGCCGGTTTTAATATATTTCATTTGCATCTTTAGGCAACTTATATACATCTTTTAAGAATTTAAGACTATTTTTTGCTTCTAATTTATTATAATTCATATTAAGTCCTTTCGATAATTCTAAAGCAACTTTATCAAATAAATCACACATTATAAAAACAGAATGCCAAATGTCTTCTGATTTTGCATTTGAATAAGTTTTTAGAAGACTTTCCCACATATTATTATTTAAATATTTTTTAATAAATTTTCCTGATTTTCCACAAGAAACTTTGAAATCATTTTCAAAACCTATTTTCCATTCTAATAATTTTATCAATTGTGGCCTTATAACATTATTTATCATATTTAAAGTATATATAGTTTCTTCACGCCATAATCCTTTAGCAACATTATTTAAACACCACCAAAATTCATTACAATTATCAATAAACTCTTTTTCAACAGGTTTTTTTACCCAATATTTACTATCTGAAGATTTTTCAATATTTGGAAGAACATTATTTTTATCTAAAAGTATTTCGCAAAGAGTTTCATTTTTAATATCTTTCAAGGCATAAGATAAAGTGACTACATGTAAATCTAATCGATTACCATCTTTAAATTGAATAAGCCAACCGTAGTATTCTTCAATATTATTTTCATAATAGTAAGAATCTTCTGGATATTGCATATAAAGTCTTTCTCCAAATAAGTCTATCCAATTTTTATCTGTAATAAAAGAATCTGTCTCATTTACAACATAGATAATGTCATAATCTTGAAAAATATCCTTTTTTATGTTTGGATTAGTTCTTGATCCAGTCATATAAACAGCTTTTATTCTGTCATCTACTTTGGCAATATTTAATATTAAATCAAACATTTCAGATTCAGACCTCATAAAAATCCCCCCTTGTTTATTAAATTATACATAAAATAATATAAATTGAATAGTATAAATTAATAAAATAACATGATATAATATATGAAAAAGCTTCATTTAATATGAAGTATTTTTATTAGCTTTTCAGAAAACGTTTTCAAAAAAGTGAAGGGGGAGAATTATGGTTCATTTAAAAAACATTAAAAGTATTTTATTGGTTCTTTTAATCGGGATATTTTCAATAAGCTTATTTGCTTCTGAAATTCCTGAAAACGTTTTACGTATTCATTATCAAAGAACAGATGAAAATTATGATAATATTGTATTATGGATATGGAATGATACTACATGGACATCTCCATCAGGATGGCCAGATGGATTGATTCAATCAGGGAAAGATGATTTTGGTGTTTATTGGGATGTACCATTAAAAGAAAGTGCTAACAATCTTGGTTTTCTTATGGTTAATAAAGAAACACAAGAAAAAGATGGAGGAGACAAAGGATTTACCATGTTAAATGATTATAATGAAGTTTATACATTTATGGGAGAGGATAAAGTGTATGTAAACAAAGATAAATCCGTGCCTCATGCTATACTAAAGGGTGAAATTTTATCTGATGAAAAAATACTTTTAAATTTCACTAAAATCATTGGGGTGAGAAAATCACAGATAAAACTTGAAGATAAAGATGGAAATGAAATTCCTATAAAAACTACAAAACCATTGAGTAAAACATCTTTAGAATTAAATGCTGACTTAGATTTAGAAAAAGTTCCATTTAAAATAACATTTAATAATAAAACAATACAAGCAAAAGCTGGTTGGAGACTTATAGATTCTTTATATTCATATGATGGAAATGACCTTGGGGTTACATATAAGGATGGAGCAGCGACTTTTAAAATATGGAGTCCTAAAGCTTCAAAAGTATCCATTTATATATACGATAAAAACAATCAAAGTGTTGAGATAGCTAAAAAGAATTTGAATTTAAATGAAGAAAATGGAGTTTGGAATATTCATATAAACCCAGAAGAAATAAATGTAAAAGATTTAAAAGGTTATTATTATCAATATGAAATAATCAATGATGGAGTTTCAAAAAGAGTCTTAGATCCATATGCAAAATCTATGGCTGCTTTTAAGGTAAAAACTGGTGGTTTAGGTGGAGATAAATATACAATAAATTCTGAAGAAACTGAAGATAAAGTGGGAAAAGGTGCGATTTTAAACCCATCTGAAATAGGTCCAAATTTAGATTATGCCAAAATAGATAATTTTGAAAAAAGAGAAGATGCAATAATATGGGAAATTCATATAAGAGATTTTACATCTGATCCATCGATAGAAAAAGATTTAAATTCAAGATGGGGAACATATAAAGCATTTATAGATAAATTAGATTATATTAAAAGCCTTGGAGTAACACATGTACAATTATTACCTGTAATGGCTTGGTATTATGGTGATGAAACGAGTATGGAAAAAAGAGAATTAAACTATTCATCACAAAATAATTCATATAATTGGGGATATGATCCTCATAACTATTTTTCACCAGATGGAGCATATTCTATGAATGCAGAAGATCCTCAATTAAGGATAAATGAATTAAAAGAATTGATAAAAGCAATACATGATGCTGGAATGGGTGTAATATTAGATGTTGTTTATACTCATATGGCACAAGCAAGTTTATTAAATGATATAGTTCCAGATTATTATTTCTTCATGGATGATAATGGTAATTTTGTTGGAGGTTTTGGAAATAATCTCGCAACATCTCATAAAATGGCTGAAAAACTCATGGTAGATTCAGTAAAATATTGGTTTGATGAATATAAAATAGATGGTATGAGATGGGATATGATGGGAGATGCAACTGCTGACTCAGTACAAAAAGCTTATGATGAAGCAAAAAAATTAAATCCTAATGCTCTTTTTATAGGAGAGGGTTGGAGAACTTTTAGCGGTAAAGTAGAAGATCCATCATTAGTACCAGCAGATCAAGATTGGATGATGAATACAGATGATGTAGCAGTATTTTCAGATGAAATAAGAAATGAATTAAAATCAGGATTTGGAAGTGAAGGGCAACCAAGATTCATAACTGGTGGACCAAGAGATATAAAAACTATATTCTCAAATATAATAGGAAAGCCTTCAAATGTAAAATCAGATGATCCTGGAGATATAGTACAATATATTGCTGCACATGATAACTTGCCATTACATGATGTAATAGCTCAATCAATAAAAAAAGATCCTGCAACAGATGAAGAAGAAATTCAAAAAAGAATAAGACTTGGAAATACTATAATACTTACAAGTCAAGGCATATCTTTTTTACATGCAGGTCAAGAATATGGAAGAACAAAGCAATGGAAATCAGATAAAAAACCAGAACAGAAATATCATTATTTGACAGATGAAAAAGGAAATCCATTTAAAAATCCTTATTTTATACATGATTCATATGATTCATCTGATGCAATAAACATGTTTGAATGGAATAAAGTTATGAATGATGGTGTTTATAAAACTACTGTAGATTATACTAAGGGACTTATAGCTTTGAGAAAATCTACAGATGCATTTAGATTGGAAGATCATCAAAAAATAGAAAAAAATGTAAAACTGTTAAATAGCAAAGATATAAAAGATGTAGATCTTGTAATAGCATTCACAGCTGAATCAACAGATGGAGAAATTTATTATGTTATTATAAATGCTGATTCTAAAGTTAGAAAAATTCAATTGAATGGAGATATAAAAAATGCAAAAATTCTTGTGGATGCTGAAAAAGCTGGAATTGATGAAATAAAAGACCCTATAGGAGTCCAAATAAGTGAAAATTCAATAATATTAAATCCTCTTACAGCAACTGTATTAAAATTAAAATGATATAAATTAAATACTTGATTTCTTGAACATGAAGAAATCAAGTATTTTTTTGGTATTATTTAAATAAGGGGGGATTATCATGGAATTAATTGAAGTCATGAAAAATCGTCGTTCTGTGCGAAAATTTAAAGATCAGAAAATAGATGAAGAAACTATACAAAAAATATTAGAAAGTGCAAAACTTGCGCCAGAGACCGATACATGTAATTATTATTTTGGAGTTATAAAAAATGAAGAAATAAAAAAAAGAATAGGAAAAGAAACTTTATTTGCAAATTGGGTTGAAAAAGCACCTGTAATATTTGTATGTTGTTGTGATATAAGTTGGGATATAGCTGAACAAAAAGAAGATGATTATGGAGTTATTGGAAATAAAATGAGATATGGAGAAAATATAATAAATTTTCTTATGACAAATGAAGAAAGAAAAAGTATTTTATGAAAAATGGGAAAATTAAAACATACCTGGCATAGTGTAGTTCATTGCCAGGTATGTTTTATTATTTATTTTTTAGCGATTAACATGAACAACTTATAAGGGACCTCTTTAGTTTCTGGATTTTTATAACTTTCAAATATAATCTTATAATCAATATTTTTAAATCCAGACTTCTTAACCCATTCTTTCATAACTTCAGGATCAAATCCATTATGTCCTTTAAAATTTGGAAAAGATTTGTGAAAATCTCCATTCTCTTTACAAAGCTCAATTATACATAATTTACCATTATCTTTTAGAACTTTATGCAATTCTTTTAAAGTTTTTTCAACATCAATAATATGATGTAAAGCCATGGAAGTATATATCAAATCAAAATTCATGTTTTTTAATCCTTCTGCATTAATATCAGTTTTAAATGCTTTCATATTATTTGTATTATAAACTGATATCTTCTCATTTACTTTATCTATCATTCCTTGAGAGAGATCTACAAGAGTTATAGATTTAAAATAATCTTTTAAATTAAAGCTTATGAGACCTGTACCACATCCAAAATCTAAAACTTCAAAATTTTTATTTGTTTCAATAGAACTTATTAATTCATCAGATATAATTTTTGCTCTTTCTATATTATATTCAGTATCCCATTTATCAGCTTTAGAATCAAAACTCATAATATATACACCTCCAAAAATATAAATGTAACTTAAAAAAAATTATAGCACATAATTTTAAATATAATTTTAAAATAGATAAAAAAAATCATATTTACACAAAAAATTAAAAGAAAAAGTTAAATAGAATTATGAATTAAATACTGGGATAATAGTATCAAAATATGGATCATTGGACTATAATATATATAAAGGAGGTAAAAGCCTAATGAAAATGCCTATGAAAATTGAAACGGAAATGTTTGCACCATGTGGGATGAATTGCATGGTATGCTATAAACATTGTCATACTAAGAAAATAAAACAACATTGTGGTGGTTGCATGGTAGAGAGTAAAGGAAAACCAGAGCATTGTCGTAAATGCAAAATTAAAGATTGTGTTCAGTCAAAAGGATTGACCTATTGCTATGAATGTATTGATTTTCCTTGCAAGCTAATAAAGAATCTTGAAAAACGTTATAACAAACGTTATAATGAAAGCCTTATTGAAAATGGTAGAATTGTAATGCAAAAAGGAATACCTCATCTTATGGAAGCTCATATTCAGAAATATACTTGCCTGCAATGTGGTGGTATAGTTTCCTTACATGATAAAGTTTGTACTGAATGTGGAAAGGAAAAAAATTAAAATAAATTTTCAAATATAATACTTGTTGCTGGAGGAGAAGAAAAAGCTCTTGCCTTACTTGCAATGTTAAGAGGAGGATATATAAATACCCTCATATCTGATCAAAAAACTTTAGAATTGATACTAAACTCAAAAAGATTTATACTTTGTTCGATAATTATTAATAATATTGAATAAAATTTAAAAAAAGTATATAATTAATGTATATAAAGGTATAACAAAAAAGATATATAACAATATCGGGAGGTATTAAAAAATGGGGGATATTTATAGCGAAATTAAAATAGTTACTATTCCAAAGATGAAGGTTGCAAGGTATGTTATAATAAGTCCAAATCCTGAGAGAGATGTTATGAATTATATGAATAAATGGGCTAAAGAAAGCGGATTATTAGATATAAAAGATTTTTCTCCGAGAAAAATAGGCTGGGATTTTCCTTTTGTAACCAAAGAACAATCAGAAAAATTTGGATTGAGAGGATATGTTTTTGCCTATTCTATACCAGAAAATTTTGAACCTAAAATAAATGGAGCACAATTAGATTATATAGAACAAGATACTTACGCAACCCTTAGAGTAACTGACCCTCATAGCAATTCATTTAAAAATATTCCAGAAGGGTATCATAGATTATTTAATTTTGTAAATTCTGGAGAATATAAAACTCTAACTTGGGAAAACAGAATAGCTTTTGAAGAAGAATTTGATATCGATGGAATTCATTATATGGATATATATATTCCCGTAAAATAATTAGGCTTTACAAACTTTTTTAAATATGATAAAATTTTAAAGGTGATATGAAATATCACCTTTATTTTTTATTTATATTGTATGCTTGGCATACAAAAAGGAGGGAAATATGAAAAAAATTTATTTATGTATGATTTTTTTAATTTTATTTGTAATGGGTTTTGCTTCTAATTCTGGTAAACAAATAATTGATTGTAGTGGTAATAAGGTGAAAATTCCGGAATCAAAAGATATAAAAAGAATAGTAGTAGTTTCTCCACCTATATTTCCAATGATTCTTTCTATGGTAGATGACTATGAAAAAGTTGTTGCTGTACACCCTTTAGGATTAAAAAATGCAAATGAAGAAATTTTAATCAAAAGATATCCAAAAATAAAAAAAATGAATACAACATTTGTAAAAGGATTCAATGTTAATGTTGAAAGTGTTTTAGCTTTAAATCCAGATATAATATTTTGTTATGGTGTTCAACAGAAAAAAAATCTTGATGGATTAAATATTCCAATTGTAGATTTTTTAATACCTGAAAATAATGATCCTATTTATACATTAAATAAATGGACAGATTTATTGAATGAAATTTTTGATTTAAAAAAATCATCTTTTATAATGGAAGAGCTTAAAAAAATTAAAAAGATTGAAACTGAAAAGAAGAATAAAACAAAAGTTCTCGTAATAATAAATAATGTTAATAATAAAATAACTATTTCAGCTTCTAATTCCTATGAAGATTATTGGTTGAATTATGCTGGGATGGAAAATGTTGCAGGTAATAGAGGTGGATGGCAAGGTTGGCAAGAAGTGAATATAGAAGAAATTTATAATTGGCAACCAGATAAAATTTTGATTTTTATGGGGCCTAAAGCTGAAGAATATTTAAATGGGAATATGGGAAAAGAATGGGAAAGATTAAAAGCAATTAAAAATAAAGAAGTATATAATATTCCAAAAGGTTATTTTAATTGGAATGTACCTAATCCAGATAGTCCATTGATGTATAGTTGGTTGATATCACTTATGAGGAATGATCAAAAATCTTTTTATGAAGAAATTAAAAGATATTATGAAAAAAATTATGATATAAAACTTGATGAAAAGGATATCGATTCAATATTGAATCCAAAAGAAGGTAAGTAGTAAATGTTCAAAATTAATTTAAAATTTTATATATTATCTTTTATTAGTTTAGTTTTTTTAATAATCATATCTTTAATGATAGGTAGATATAATATAAGTTTTTTAGATATAAAAGATAGTTTTATGTATATTTTCAATAAGAATATAAAAATGACAAATGCAATGTTTATAATACTCGAAATAAGACTTCCTAGAATATTGATGGCTTTGTTGGTTGGTAGCAGTCTTGCAGTTTCAGGTACATGTATACAAGCTGTTTTTAAAAATCCACTTACAAGTCCTAAAATACTTGGAGTATCTTCAGGTGCAGCATTTGGAGTAGCTTTTGGAATAATGTTTTTTAAAAATTATATTATGGTTTATATAACTTCATTTTTATTTGGAATATTTGCAGTTTTTCTAACTTATTTATTTGCTAAGAAGAATGGAAAAACTACAATACTATCATTGATCTTATCTGGAATTATAGTAGATTCTCTTTTTACATCTTTTTTAACGATAATACAGTTTAATGCAGATGTTGAATCTGAACTGCCTTCAATAATATATTGGCTTATGGGGAGTTTATCAGCAGTTAGAATGAAAGATTTAAAAACTGTTTTTTTCCCAATTATTCTATGTATAATATTAATTTTTATGCTCAGATGGAAATTAAATATATTATCCCTATCTGATGAAGAAGCTGAATCACTTGGATTTAATGTAAAAATATATAAAATCATTATCTTATTTCTTGTAACTATATTATCCGCTATAACAGTTTCTATATGTGGCATTATAGGATGGATAGGATTGGTTACACCGCATTTTGTAAGATTGTTTTATGGGACAGATCATATTAATTTAATACCAGGAACTATTTTTTTTGGAGGATTTTATTTATTAATAATAGATAATTTAAGTAGATCTATAACGGGATCAGAAATTCCACTCTCAATAATGACGGCAATAATAGGTGCTCCTTTACTTGGATTTTTTATAAAGAAAAAAGGAATGATTAACTTATGAACATAAAAGTTAAAAAAGCTACATTTTTTTACGGGAAAAGATGTATATTTAATAATATAAATTTTGAATTAAATGAAGGTGAAATGTTAACCATACTCGGACCAAATGGAGTTGGAAAAACAACACTTATAAAATGTTTGTTGGGTTTTAGTCAATTAAATCAAGGAAATATTTTTTTTGATAATAAATTATACAAAGATATAAACAAAAAAATATTTTGGAAAAAGATTAGCTATGTACCTCAAATAAAAGAGTTTAATTTCTCATATGATGTAAAATCTATGATAATGCTTGGTAGAAATCCTTATATAGGGTTTATGAAAATGCCTGAAAAAAATGATCATTATGAAGTGGAGAAGATAATAGAACTATTTAATTTGGAAAAAATAAAAAATAAATCTATGAATAATTTAAGTGGTGGAGAAAAACAGATGGTATTAATAGCCAGAGCTATGGTTTCTAATCCAGAAATGATGATAATAGATGAACCAGAACTCAACCTTGATATATCTAATCAAGATAAAATATTTAAGATTTTAAATAAATTGATAAAAAATAAAAAAGTGAGCTGTATAATAAACACTCATAATCCCATCAATGTAATAAAATATAGTGATCTTTCTATTCTAATGAAAAAAGATTTAAGTTATTATTATGGAAAAACAAATGAAGTTTTAAATATAGATAATATAACAGATGTTTTTGAATTATCAAAAGATTATTTTAAAAAAATAAAAGATAAAATATTTTTGGAGGTTTAAAGATATGAAAGAATATATGAAATTAATTTTAGATTATAATAGAAGCAAGATTTTCATAACAGCTTTAAAATTAGACATTTTTTCTCATTTAGAAGATGAAGTAGATTCAGATTATATAGCAGATAAATTATCTTTAGATAGAAGAAACACAAAATTCTTTTTAAATGCCCTTTCCTCGAGTGAATTTATAATTAAAAAAAATAATAAATATAAAAATACATATAAATCGGATAAATATTTAAATAAATCAAAAAAAGATTATATGGGAGACTATATATTATTTAGAGAACAAATGTCATCATTAGAATCATTAGATAAAAAACTTTTAAAAAAAGAATACAAAAAAATAAATGATGGTTGTGATATGTATGATTTTTATGAACTAGCTAAAGTTACAAGAAAAGAAATGTTTTTTGGAAAAGTTCAAAATATTTTAAATTTAATAGGAAAAATTTTTAATAAAGATCAAAAATTCAAAGTTTTAGATCTCGGTGGAGGATCGGGAACATTTGCAATAGAGATCGCAAAAAAATATAAAAATTCTCAAGCTTTTATATTTGAAAGGGATAATGTAACTCCAATTGCAAAAGAAATAATAAAAAATGAAAATGATTCAGATTTAAAAAAAAGGACTCATATTCTAGAGGGTGATTTTAATTCAGATGAAATAGGGAAAAACTATGATTTTATAATAGCTTCGGGAATAATGGACTTTGCAGGTGAAAATATTCAAAGCTTATCAGACAAAATATATAATTCTATGAATAAAAAATCATATGTTTATCTTGTAACTCATGGTGTGAATGAAAACTATACAAAGCCAGAACCAGCGATAATTGGTTGGTTATCTGGTCAAATAAATGGCCTTGATATATTAACTTGTGAAAGAAAAATTATAGATAGTTTTTTTGAAGCTGGATTTAATAAAATAGAAAAACTCGATGAAAAAGAGGGATTCTTAAACTCTTATCTGATACACAAAGATTAAATATTGAAAAAATTTTATTTTATTATATAATAAAAATATGAGAAAAAAAATATTTGAAACTATGAGTTTATTCATGAAATTAGTAGAAAATGCCGCTAATGGTAAGAAAAAAATCTTAGACTTCGGCGATGATATGAAATTTTACAGAGGAGAAATACATCTAATAAAAGTTATAGGTGAAAATCCAGGAATGTATATTTCACAAGTTGCGAGATATCTCAAAGTTACAAGAGCTGTAGTATCAAAAACACTTTTGAAACTTGAGAAAGATGGATTTATAATCAAGGAGGAAGATGAAGAAAATAAAAAAAAATTACGTCTTTTCCTTACGAAAAAAGGAAATCTTGCATATGTAAACCATCAAAAATATCATCTTGAAAATGATAAAGAAGTTTATGATTACTTAAATGAACTCGATGATGACCAAATAAAAATTATAGAACAATTCCTAAAAAAAGCAGGAAAAATGCTTGAAAATCATTATTAAAAAGGAGTGAAGCTGTATAAGCTCACTCCTTTAAATTTAAATATCTTTTATTTCAGTATATGTATTTAAACCATAAGAACCAACAAAATCACCTTTTAATCTAACAAAAACAGCATTTTTTTCCTTATGGCCTGAATCTATTTCAGCAGTAGAACCGCTGTTCTTAAGTATATCAATCAATTCTTCTGTGCTTAATTGTTTTGTTCCTTGATAACCAGTTACTTTTGTTAAAAGATAAAAAGGTATTTTAAAATCATCGATTATATCGATATACCAAAATGCTTGTATGGATGTTTCAGGATTCACAGTTATATCTTGACTGAACAAATATTCTTCAGTTACTGTTTTAGACCATTTCTGTTGACTTTCTAATGTTAAATCAATAGATAACGTTGATTCTGTAGATCCAAGAAGTGGAATACTTGCTTTAAAAGTACTTGTCATGCCAGTATGAAGAGTTTCTGTCAATGTAAATTCAAAAGTATTAGAAAGAGAAATCTTTTTTTCTATATGATGAGTTATTTGAGTATTAGTAGGGTTTTTAATAGTTTGTGTGCCAACTAAATCTTTATTTGCACCAGATTCAGGATAAGTAACTTCATCAAAAATACAATCTAATACGGTAGAAGACAAAAGTGCAAAAAATGTACATGAATAAAAAAGTCCTGTATTATTTTCTGATTTATGAGTTTGCACAATATAATCATTATTACAACATATAGAAGGATCTACACCATTTTCAAACTTATATGAAGGACCAAAATCGATTTCTTTTGAATAATCATCTAAACTACCAATATGATACCAAAGAATATCATGATTATTTGATTTATGAAATTCCACAACAGAATTCAATTCATTAATAGAGATATCAGGTTCTGAACCAGTATCATAATTATAACTCTTACTCCAATCAACTGTTTTAGAAGATTTATTTAAAGTTCCAATATGATACCATAAATTCCCACTACTTTGAGACTGATGAACTTCAACTATGAAATTAGAGTTCATTGATACTTTTGGCAATTTACCAGTATCATATTTATGACTTTCACCCCAATCAATAGTTTTATTATTAACATTAACAGTTCCTACATGATACCATAAATCTTCCATATTCGATGAATTGTGTACTTCTACAACAACATCGTTATAAATAAATATAGAAGGATGTTTACCAGTATCATAATTATAACTTTTACCCCAAGATATTTCTTTTGAATAAATATCTATTATTCCCACATGATACCACAAATTATTATTATTTTGAGACTGATGAACTTCTACAACAATATTTTTAAATATACTCACATTAGGATATTTACCAGTATCATACTTATAACTCTTTCCCCAATGAACTTCATCATTAGAAATTAACCCTACATGATACCATAAATCTTCCATATTCGATGAATTATGTACTTCAACAACAGAGTTTTCAAAAATAGCTATGGAAGGTTCTTTTCCAGTGTCATACTTAACACTCTTTTTAAGTTTTAACTGAGTACTTTCATTTACCAACATTTTGATTCCTCCTTTTTTTATAAAAGTTAAAATGCAGGAATCATACATTTTTATATTTAAAGATATACAATAAAATAAAAAAGTTAAAATCTTAATATAAAAATGAAATGTTTTTAGTATTTTTAAATAAATGTATGAACTTATATTTTACATAATATAAATCTTTTATTATAATTATATAATTAAAAATTATAAAAATCAAGCATTTTATGTTAAGAAATAAAAAAATATATAAATTTAAGATAATTTTTTAAAAATATAATCAATTTCTTCATAATTTTCTTTAAAAACTTCTAAAATGATAGGATTGAAATGCTCAGGCTTAACTCTATCATCACCTTTAACTATAATTTTATAAGTTTCTTGAAGCGAAAATCCTTTTTTATAAGAACGAGGAGATCTCAAAGCATCAAAAATATCAGCTAGTTGAACTATTTGAGCCTCTAAAGGAATATTATCTCCTTTAATACCATATGGATAACCAGAACCATCCCATTTTTCATGATGATATAAAGCTATATTTTGAGCCATATGAAAAAATTCTTCATCGAGTAGTTCCTTTGCACTAATTGTATGATTTTTCATGATTTTCCACTCATTTTCTGTAAGACTACCCTTTTTATTTATTATTTCAGTTGGAACAAATATTTTACCTATATCATGTAAAGGAGCAAATTTTTTAATATCTTCAACAAAACCCGTATCCATACCGAGTTTATCGGCAATTAAAGCTGAAATTTCTCCAACTCTATAAACATGTTGACCAGTATTTTCATCATGACCTTCTGCAATTATGGAGAGTTTGTGAGCAAAATTAAGATAAGCTTTTCTCAATTCTTGATTTTTTTCCTCTATTGTTCCATAAGCATTTTCAAGTTCATCATAACTTTCTTTAAGATCTTTAAAATAATTTTTTAATGAAATCTGAAAATTCAAAGTTTTATTCTTCAATATATTTATTTCTTCAATTTTATACATATCTTTTATAGATAATAAAGCGGATTTTTCAGGATTATTAATATCGAATTGATTATAATTTGATATTATCTTTTCTAGAGGAGAAACTAAAAGTATTTTGGATTTTTTATTTATAGCTTTTATAAAGCCGAAAAATACTATCATAAAAACTATAAAAAATACTATTGAAAATAAAATGTTTTTTAAAGTATATATATTATCTACAGAAATTTCTAATACATATCTAATTGGTTTAAAACCAGTATCTTTTAACTTATATATATAATATAATTTTCTATTATAAAAACTATTATATGTGATATGATCATCTTTTGTATGAAAAATATCATCTATTATTGTGCTTATAAAATCTGTAGGCTCATTGTTTAAATTATTATCAGATTGAATCATCTTTATATTTTTATCAGAATCAATTATATATAAATTACTGAACTTAATATCTGCAGAATCTGAAATTAAAGAGGTTGAAATTCTTTGAAAAATATTATTTATGAAATTTTCTGATATTATTAATTCTAATATTATAAAATAATTTTCATTTTTTGTTATGAAAAATTTTTTTAAATTATTATTTTTGAAATCAAGCACAAAATCACTTATAAGAGATTCATCGAAAAATAAATCTCCAGAATTAAATATAAAATTATTCTTATAATAATTACCTTTTAAGTCCTCAATATTAGAATCTATTATATACCCCTTTTTAGTTGTCTTATAATAATTTATAGAATAGATATAGTTTTTAAAAGTTTTTGGGGGCATTTTTAATTCATCTTCAGTTCTTAACATATTAAAATAATCATTTAAAATATTGTTGAAATCTTCATTTATCATCGCCAAATTATCTTCAAAAGTGTGAAGTGTTTCATTAAATATTTTAGTTATTATAGATATTTTTTCTTGTTCTTGCTGAGTATTTTCATATATATTTATAGAAAAAATAACAAAAAAAGATATACTCACAAAAGTAAATATTTTAAATATAATTTCTCTTTGAATAAACCTCACTAATTTCAATTAGATCACCAACCAAAATTTTTTTTATTTATATATAGATTAACAGAAATTCTTTAAAAATTTGTACTTTATATAGTTTTGATTGTAAATAATCGTTTTAAAATTTTACATATTAATTCGATAAAATTAAACTAAAGAAATAATAAAATCTGAATTATAGATATTTAACAAAATTATAATTAAAAAATTTATTGTAAAGAATATTAAAAAAATATTTACCATTAGAAATTCTAAATTTGACTTTTTAAAGGTATTATATAATTAGTTTCAATATAATTAAACGGTTGATAAGTAAAAATGTTAATCAATTAATAACTAATTATGTATTTATAGTTTTATAGTTAAAATTTTCACTTATGTGATTTTTGTAGGAGGCAAGTATGAAGATTTTTAAGCAGGTAGTTGTATTTTTATTATTAACTTTTTTAATGATTTCATTAGTTTCATGTAAAGACTCAAAAGATTCAAATGTATTTACAGGTGAAGGAAAAGGTAAAAATGGTACTATAAAGGTTGAAGTTACTATTGAAAATAACGAAATAAAAAAGATCGATGTAGTTGAAAATCATGAATCTGAATTTACAAAAGATGTATTTACAAAAGTTATTAATTCTATAGTTGCTCAAAACAACCCAGATATAGATGTATTATCAGGTGCAACATGGACTTCAGAAGGAATAATAACAGCAGTAAAAAATGCTGTAGATAAATCAGGCATAAAATTAACACCTAAAGTAGTTGCAGATGATGCTAAATTTGAAGATGTAACAACAGATATTGTAGTAGTTGGTGCAGGTGGAGCTGGATTATCTGCTTCTATAGCTGCAAAAAATTCTGGTGTCAATGTTATATTAGTAGAAAAAACAGCTGTTGTAGGTGGAAACACAAATTATGCAACAGGTGGATTAAATGCTGCAGAAACAAAAGTTCAAAAAGAAAAAGGTATAGAAGATAGTGTAGAACTTTTTGTTGAAGATACTATGAAAGGTGGAAAATACCTTAACAATGAAGAATTAGTAAAAGTATTGGCAGAAAAATCGGCAGAAACTGTAGATTGGTTAATAGAAATGGGTGCTGATTTGACAGATGTAGGAAGACTTGGTGGTGCAAGTGTTGATAGAGCACATAGACCTACAGGTGGAGCTGCAGTAGGATCAAATGTTGCAAAAGCATTAGAAAAAAAAGCAAGAGAAGTTGGAGTAGATATAAGAGTAGATAATAAAGCGGTAGAATTATTAAAAAATGATGATAGAATCACTGGTATAAAAGTTAGAGATTCAAAAGGTCATGAATATAGTATAAATGCTAAAGTTGTTATATTGACAACAGGTGGTTTTGGTGCAAATCAAGATTTAGTTGTTAAATATAAACCAGAATTAAAAGGATTTGGTACAACTAATCAACCAGGTGCAACAGGAGATGCAATTGGTTTAGGCGAATCTGTAAATGCAGATTTTGTTGATTTAGAACAAATTCAAATCCATCCTACAGCATCAAGTGTTAATGGAGAACTCATAACAGAAGCAGTAAGAGGTAATGGAGCAATATTAGTTAATATAAATGGTGAAAGATTCATAAATGAATTACAGACAAGAGATGTAGTATCAGCTGCTGAATTAAAACAACCAGAAGAAAGAGTTTATCTTGTATTTGACCAAAATGTAAGAGATAGCTTAAAAGCTATTGAAAAATATTCAAAAGCAGGATTATTAATAGAAAGTGAAACATTAGAAGAATTGGCAAAAAAAATAAATGTTAATGAAGAAAATCTTGTAAAAACAGTTGCAAAATATAATGGATTTGTTTCAAATAAAAATGATGTTGATTTTGGTAGAACATCTATGACAACAGAATTAAATAAAGCACCTTATTATGCTTTAGGTGTATGGCCAGCAGTTCACCATACAATGGGTGGAATAAAAATAAATACAAATGCACAAGTTATAGATAAAGATGGAAATATTATAAAAGGTCTTTATGCTGCTGGAGAAGTAACTGGTGGAGTTCATGGTGCTAATAGACTTGGTGGAAATGCTATGGCAGATATAACTATATTTGGTAGAATTGCAGGATTAAACGCTGCGAAAGAAGTAAAATAATTAATTAATGAAAAAAAGTGATATTACTATAATAATATTAATAGTTTTAACAGCAATAGTATTTATAGCATATCAAAAATTAAATTCTCAAAAAGAAGGCAAACTTATTGCTGAAATATATGTTGCAGATGAATTATTTGGTACTTATGAGCTCACTGATGAAGAACAAAAAATCTTAATAGATACAATTTATGGTACGAATATTCTTATAATACATAATAAAACCATAGAAATGTATGAATCTGATTGTGATAACCAATTATGTGTACATATGGGAGCTAAAAGTAAAAATGGTGAGATGATTGTCTGCCTCCCAAATAAAGTCTTTGTTGAGATAAAAACAAAATAATTTCATATCCTCCTATTTAAAATAGGAGGATATTTTGAATAATATTAAAATTTAAAAATATGGATAAGTAAATTTTTGGTAAATAAATTTTTTTATGTTAGAAAATATTTTTTAAGAATGAATCTCTTTAAAATACTTATTAAGAGTGCATAATAACTAAGATTTATATCTAATGATATATATATTTAATTGATATATACGATAAATTAATATATTAATCACAAAACATTTATAAATGCAGGTTTTAGAATTTTTATATAAAAATACTATTTTTTTCAGATTGAAATAAAGTTTAAAGTATTAAAATAAATGATTTGAAAAATTCAACTATACGTTTGATTAATTAGTGATTTTTCTGATATAATAAAATATGTAAGGTTTGCACACCTAATAAATTCTCTATACTTTTAAAGTATCTTTTTTCACAAGGTGATTATTTTTTATTTTTAAATTCAGATAATATTTATCTAAATTTAAAGAAAAAATACATATTTTTAACTATTTTTATTTTTGAGGAATTTTTCCATCAAAAGCCATTTGGCTAGGGTAAGAAATATTTTTATATGAAAGGTGATATTATGAGTGATGTAAAGAAAATTGTTTTACTTGGTGCAGGGTATGGCGGAGTTTTAACAGCCAAAAAACTGGCAAAAAAATTTAAAAAAAGAGACGATGTTACAATAACTCTCATAGATAAAAATCCGTATCATACAATGCTTACAGAACTTCATGAAGTTGCGGCAAATCGTGTACCAGAAGATGCGGTAAGGATAAGTCTTGAGAAGATTTTCGCTGGAAGAAAAGTTAATATTGTTTTAGATTATATTCAAGAAATTGATTTTGAAGGTAAAAAACTTGTAGGTGATGTGAACACTTATGATTATGATTATTTAGTTCTTGGTTCAGGATCTAAACCAGCTTTCTTTGGATGTAAAGGTGCTCAAGAAAATGCATTCACATTATGGTCATTTGAAGATGCTTTAAGAATAAAGCAACATATAATGGATAATTTTACGAAAGCAGTTTCAGAAAGAGATGCAAAGAAAAGACAAAAACTATTAACTTTTGTAACTATTGGTTGTGGATTTACAGGAGTTGAAATGGCTGGCGAACTTGGAGAATGGGTTAAAAGACTATGTCAAGATTTTGATATAGACAGAAGTGAAGTTAAACTTTATATAATGGATTTACTTCCTAAACTTTTACCTATGCTCGATGATAAACTCATCAAAAAAACAGAAAATCGCTTGAATAAATTAGGTGTTGAAATACTTTTAAATTCTAATATAACTGAAGTTAAAAAAGATGGTGTAATAATAAATAATGAAAGATTTATAGAATCTGAAACAGTTATATGGGCAGCAGGTATTGAAGGTAGTGATATAGCTTCAAAACTCGATATAGAAAAGATAGGAAGAAATCGTGTTCAAACAGATGAAAATTTGAGAGCAAAAGGAAAAGAAAATGTATTTGTTGTTGGAGATAATATCTTTTTTATACCAGAAGGAGAAGAAAGACCAGTACCTCAAATGGTTGAAAATGCAGAACACTCTTCAGCTCTTGTTGCAAAAAATATAGTTGCCACAATAAACGGTGGGGAATTACTTAAATATAAACCGAAATTTCATGGTATGATGGTTTCAATCGGTGGACAATATGCGGTTGCACAGGTTGGAAGTGCTCAAAAACCTATGAAATTCACTGGCTGGATTGCAATGTTTATAAAACATTTTATAAATGTAATTTATTTCTTACAAGTAGCAGGATTTCATAAAGTATGGAATTATGTTATACATGAATTTTTCTCAGTTCCAGATAGACGTAGCTTTCTTGGAGGATATTTTGCTAAAAGATCGCCTAATTTTTGGTTATTCCCATTAAGGTTATTTGTTGGATATAAATGGCTTGAAGAAGGGATAGCAAAATTACCAAGAGTTCTTGAAAATCCAAGCGATATATTCCTTATACCTGCAAAAGTTGCGGCTACTTCAGGTGCTTCATGGGCAGATACGGCTACAGCAGCTTCACAAGTAGCAGAAGCGGCTACTTCAGGTGGAGCAGAAGCAGCAACATCAGCATGGGGAGCAGCATTACCAGTTCCAGAATGGATTCAAGGTATAGTTGATTGGTCTATGAATTTGATATTTTATTCCTCAGATGGAAGTTTTACATTTATGGCAACATTTTTCCAGACCGCTATGGTTTTTGCAGAAATAGTCTTTGGGATATTACTTATTGCAGGATTATTTACAGCAATTTCTTCACTTGCGACAGTTGCAATGGGAATTATGATATGGTCATCTGGAATGGCTCCATTTGAAATGTTATGGTATATATTCGGTGCTATAGCGCTTGTTGGTGGATCAGGAAGTACTTTTGGCCTTGATTATTATGTGTTACCTTGGTTAAAGAAAAAATGGAAAAAAGTTAAATGGGCTAAAAAATGGTATTTGTATACCTGATTTAGATAAAATAATAAAAGCGTGTTCATTATTAAAAGCACAAGAAAGTGAACACGCTTGTTTTTAATTCAAAAGATATAGAAATTGGTGATGAGATGAGTAAATTTTGGAAGGATTACCCTGATATTGAAAGGGAATTAGAATATGTTAAAGAAACTATGCAAAAAGTCAGCAAAAGTAGTGAACAATATTTAAACAATTCTTTTGATTATCTGTATTCAACAGGTGGAAAAATGTTGAGACCAGCTTTTTTAATAATTGGAAGCTTGTTTGGAACTAAAAATGTTGAAAATGCAGAAAATATACGTCAACTTGCAGCGGCTATAGAAATGTTACATTCAGCGACATTAGTACATGATGATATAATAGATGAATCATATCTTAGACGTGGTAAGGAATCCATACACTCTAAATATTCTAAAGAATATGCAGTATATATGGGAGACTATCTTTTCAGTCAATGCTTTTTAATGCTTTCAGAATTTGATATATCTCACACTTTACTAAAAGAACTTGCTAAAGGGATTTCAATGATTTGTAAGGGTGAAATGATACAAAATCAATATAGATACAATTTGGATATATCTGTTAGAAAGTATTTAAAAATAATTAGTGGCAAAACTGCTGCTTTATTTGCGGCAAGTCTTTCAGCTGGGGCAAATGAAACAGATTTAGATTCAAAACAAATAAAAAAAATCGCAAAAGCTGGACATCATATTGGAATGGCTTTTCAACTTACAGATGATCTTTTAGATTATAAGAGTGATGAAAAAACTCTTGGAAAAGAAGTACAATCGGATATTTTGAGAGGATATTATACTTTACCCATAATACTTTCATTGAATTCAGAGTATTCATCGGATATAAAAAAAATATTATTAAAAGATACTTTAAAAAAAGAAGATATTTCGCTTTTAATTGAATTAACTCAAAAAAGTGGTGCTATAGACAAAACAGAAGAAATGGCTGAAAGATATACTAAAAAAGCTATAGAGGATATACAAGGACTTCCAGATTCGAAAGGGAAAAATATTCTTCTTGAAATAATTCCAAAACTATTAAAAAGAAACTATTAAAATTGGTGATACCATTAAGGTATTACCTTTTTTAATATAATAAATCTTATGAGGTGTTTTTAAATGACTATAGAATCATTTTTTAAGGTTGTAGAAATACAGACAAAACTTGCAAGTGTTTTTCCTTTTATAATAGGAACATTATATTCTTATTATATGTATGGAATTGTAAAACCATTGAATATAATTATTATGTTTATATCTTTGATATGTTTTGATATGGCAACTACAGCAATAAATAATTATATGGATTACAAAAAAGCAATAAAAAAAGAAGGATATGGATTTGAACATCATAATGGTATAGTGAAATATAATCTAAAAAAAAGTGAAGTAATTACAACTATACTTGTTTTAATTATAATAGCTGTTTGTGCTGGAATATACTTAACCTATCTCACGGGTTGGATAACTTTATTCATAGGTGTAATATCTTTTATAACGGGAATATTATATTCTTTTGGGCCTATTCCAATATCAAGAATGCCTTTAGGAGAGATTTTTTCTGGATTTTTTATGGGATTTATAATATTATTTTTATCTGTGTATATAAACATCTATGATATGAGTCATATAAGTATGATGATAGAAAACTGGAATATAGTTTTAAACTTAAATATTATAGAAATAATAAAAATTTTTTTAATATCTATGCCACTATTTTTTTCTATATCAAATATAATGCTTGCAAATAACATATCAGATCTAGAAGAAGATATAGCTAATAAAAGATATACACTTCCGTATTACTTAGGAAAGAAAAATGCTTTAAATTTATGGAGAAATCTTTATTATATATCCTATGCAGATCTTTTAATATTAATGATTTTAGGATGGATGCCTTGGACTACAGTCATAGGACTTGCAACCATAATACCTGTAACCAAACATATAGGATATTTTATGAAAAAACAAACTAAAAAAGATACATTTATATATGCAGTCAAAAACCTTGGATTAATAAGTATATCTTATATAATAAGTTTAATACTTGGAATATTTTTCAAATCAATATAAAAAGACGACTGAGATAGGATAAAATCCAATCTCAGTCATTTTTTACCATATAATAATAATTATAAACAGTTTTATAACCAAGTTTTTCATATAGTTTAAAAGCCGATTCATTATCAGATAAAACTTGCAGATAACTCTTTCTATAACCTCTTTCTGAAGAATAATTGAGAATGAAATTCATAATATATTCTCCATGTCCCAATCTTCTAAAATCTTCATTTATAATTAAATCAAAAACACCAACAAATTCGCTTTCAAATACAGCCATTGCAATTCCAATGATATTTTCATTTCTTTTCAATATTATATATAATGATTCATTCAGCATTTTTTCAAACATTTTCTTTGCAGTAGATCTTTGCTCTAAATTTAAATTTTTCATATTGCAGAAGATTTCAAACCATTCTTCATTAAACTCTTCAAAATAAACAAGTTCAGAATCACTTTTTTCTTCAAAAGAAATATCATCATGACTTATATGAAGCAACTGTACATCTGACTTTCCAATAGGAGTATAATCATGAGATTCAAGAAATTCTTTTATATAATGAGTGCTGTCTGTCAATTTGAATATAGGTCTTAGATTCATTTTTTCATAAATACCTTCGCATTTTTTTAATTTATACTCTAAGTCATCGTTGCTATCATATAAAATATTTACTGAGTTTGCTCTTTTTGTAAAACCATTGGAAAATCTAAGAAGCCATCCATCCATATAGTACTCATTCAATGCCGGCCAGGCATTAAGTGTTACCTGCTCAAACTGTTGAATAAAGTTTTCTTTTAACATAAATCCTCCTTAGAATAATCATTAATATACATAAACAATTATAACACTATTAACATAGATTTTAATTCTCAAAAATAATTAATAAACCTTGAGTATACATAAATACAAAAAGAAATTAATGATTTATATCTTTTTAAGTAAATTATAGTATAATATATTTAAATTATGTTTGGATGGGGAGGAATATAAAATGGGTATAAACTTTAAAACACTCAATAAGAGAATCCTTTTTTTAATACTTGTTTCAGTAATTTCATCATTCGCTATTTTGGGGATCGTAATATCTATAAATGCTAAAAGAGAACTGACTCCATTGATAGAGGGATTTGTGAGTGAAGTTGTAAATGCAAGAGAAGATGAACTTGAGAACTTTGTATTGGCAAGAGTAGATGATTTAAAACTTCTTGCAAATTCAGATGAATTTATTTTAGAAGATAAACTTGGTATGATTAAAGAAATGAACAATTTAAATAAATACAGAGATAATATATACAATGATTTATTTTTTGTGAATAAAAATGGTAGGGGATTTACTGCAACGAATAAAGATATAAACTTAAGCAATATGAATTCATATACAACATATATGAAAAGCAAAAAAATGAATATAAGTAATGCTTATAAATCTTCATTCAACTCAAAAAATGTATTTGCAATTTTTCAAGAAGTAAGAAATGAAGATGGTGAAATTGCTGGTACATTGGGAGTAGAAATATCACTTGAAAAATTAAAAGATTTTACGCAAGGAATAAAATTAGGCAATGCAGGATTTCCTATGATTATAGATGGAACGGGAAAAGTTATGTATCATAAAGAAGAAAAATACATAATGAGCTTAAATTTAATGCAATCTCAAGAAAAAGGATTTTCTGGTTTGGAATCCATAGTGTCAGATGTAATAAGTAAAAATTCTGGACTTAATTTATTTGAAGATGAAAATGGGAATAAATACTTTGCTGCTTATAAAAAAGTAGATAATACTCCTAATTGGGTTTTTGCATTTTATATGCCAATAAGCCAGTTCAATGAAGGTGTCAGAGAATTATATAAAGGAAATACTTTTATAACCCTCATAATACTTGGTATTATAGTAGGAGTTTCATTCATAATAAGTAATTCGGTTTCAAAACCAATAAAAAAATTATCAAATATAGTTGATAATCTATCCGAAAAAAACTTCAAAGAAATAAATAAAACAGAAATAGATGAATATTTAAAGAGAAGAGATGAAATAGGATCTATATCAAAATCAGTAAATAAATTGGTTGATACTTACACAAATTTAATAAATGAATTAAGAGACTCTGCAATAACATTAAATGATTCATCTAAGAGCTTAAAAAAGAGTTCAGATATAAATCTAAACATGTCTAAAAAATCACTTGAAAAATCAGAACATATAAATGATAATATAGAAAATTCTTCATCTTCAATAGAAGAAGTCAGTTCAAGTGTTGAAGAAGTTGCGGCTTCAGCACAAACCGTGTCTTTATCGGCTCAAGATTTAAGCGATTATTCAAAAGATGTATATGAATCCACAAAAAATGGTGAAATAAGCATAAAAGAAATAGTTAAATTCATAAGAGATGCAGATAATCAATCAAAAGATACATCAAATATAGTAAATATAGTCTGGGAAAAATCACAAAATATAGGTGAAATAGTTGAAAAGATAGACAGTATAGCCGATCAAACCAACCTTTTGGCTTTGAATGCTGCAATAGAAGCAGCTCGTGCAGGTGAAGCTGGTAAAGGATTCTCAGTTGTTGCAGAAGAAATAAGAAAACTTGCAGAAGAAAGTAGTAAAACTACGGTTGAAATAGAAGGTATATTAAAAGATATAAAAGATGGAGTAAAATCGGCAGATGTTGCAACACAAAAAACTGTTGGAATAGTTGAAAATATATCAGAAAAAGCAGATTCAGTGGAATCACAATTTGCTCTAATAAGAGAGAAAATAATGCAAATAGATAATATGATAGAAAATCTCACAGCAACCAGTGAAGAACAAAGTGCAAGTACTGAAGAAATTTCAAGTGCGGTTGACACATCTTCAAAATCTATATACAGCATAAAAGAAGATATGGCAGAACTTCTAAAAACAATAGAAGAATCAGCTGAATCATCTGATGAACTCGAACAAAACAGCTCATATCTAAAAGAAATATCTGAAAAATTAAAAAACATAGTCGACACATTTAAAATATAAAAAAGAGGCTTAAAGCCTCTTTTTTTAATGTAATAAAGCTTTTATGACAATAATTCCAGAACCAATTGCAATATTTATAAACCCGACCTTTAAAGCCTTTTTCTTATCATTATACATATTCTTTCCAGTCAAATAACCATATAAAAACAAAGCAAATATACCACCTAATTTAGTCAATAAAAAAACATTCTTTCTACTAAAATCGAATATATGAGCCAATATAAATACTAAAGTTGGGATTTGAGATCCTATGATTACAGGAATTGTTTCTTTAAAAATCTCTTTAACTTCATCAAATATTAAACGTCTTTTTTTTACAAATAATGCGGCTATTATTTCCGAATAAAACTCTGCAATAACTATTGCAAAAGATGTAAAAATAATAGATAAGACAACTTGTAAAAAAGATGAATTAGTATTTTCTTCTACTATTATAAGTGCATATATAAGGATAGTACCATAAATAGATTTTGAAATAAAATTTTGATTATTAAGCTTCTCAGAAGATTGAATCTTATCTTCTAATTTCTTCTCTATAACCTTTTTTTTCATAAAACCCTCCTCCATAATAGTTAAAACTATTATAACATTAAATAATAATATTTACTTAAATCAAAAAATATATAAAAATTTGTTAAAATATTTATATAGATCTTAAAAATGAGATTCAAGGAGAAGTGAAAAATAATGTTTTTAGAAGATAAAATATATACATTAGAAGGATCAAATAAAATTATTCAAAATTCAGAAATATTAAACATTGAAAATCCAGAAAAAATAATTCAAGCCCATAAAAATAGTATAAAAAATGGTGTAGATATAATAAAGACAAATACATTTCAAGCTAATAAATTAAAAATTTCAAAAACAAAATATACAGTAGAACAAATAATAAAATCAGCTATTGAAAATGCCAAAAAAGCTAATGCAAAACATATAGCCATTAATATAGGACCTATAGAAAAAACAAAAGAATCATTTGAAGATTTTGAAATAATATATAATTTATATAAAGAACAAATATTATATGCAGAAAAGTATGGCGTAGATATGATATATATAGAACAAATATCTTCTTTAATACAAGCTAAAGCAGCTATAATAGCCTCAAAAGAAAATTCAAACTTGCCAATATTATGTAGTATGCAATTAAACGAAAATTTAAAAACTTCTAAAGGAACAGATATAATAACAATATCAAATGTATTGAGTTCATTAAAAATAAATGCTATTGGATTCAATTATTTACCAAAATCTGATGAGATTATAAAAATAATAAAAGAATTTTTAAAATATACAAATACACCTTTAATAATAAATCCAAGTATTGAAAATAATATAAATTTGAATAAATATGAAGAAATAATAAAAAAAGGAATTAAATTTATTGATAGTACTCATTTTATATCAAAAAATAAAACAAAAGAATTATGTCAATATATAAAAGACAAAAAATATAAACCAAATAATGCAGAAGAATATACTGCTACATCCTCTAATTCAAAAACAGTATTTCTTGGACAAGGTTTAAAATTGATAGGAGAAAGAATAAATCCTGCGGGAAAGAATAAATTACAAAATAGTATAAAAAATAAAAATTATGATGAAATAATAAAACTTGCTTTAAAACAAAAAAATGAAGGTGCTGATATACTCGATATAAACGTATCTGTCAAATCAACAAATGAAAAAGAAAATATGGTAAACATAATAAAATCAATACAAAGCACAGTAGATATACCATTACAAATAGACTCTATGAACTCTGAAGTTATAGAAAATGCTGTAAGAATATACAATGGTAAACCAATAATAAACTCTGTGAATGGAAAACAAAGCTCTATGGATAAAATATTTCCAATAGCTAAAAAATATGGTGCATTAATAATTGCCTTAACTTTCGATGATGATGGAATACCAAAAACCATTCAAAAAAGAGTTGATATAGCTGAAAAAATAATAAAAGAAGCTCAAAAATATCAAATAAATAAAAAAAATTTAATATTCGATACTCTCGCATTAACAGCTTTATCCCATCCAGAACAAACACAAAAAACACTAAAAGCATTAAAAATAATAAAAGAAAAATTCAAAGTATGTACAACACTTGGAATAAGCAATATATCATTTGGACTTCCATATAGAAAAGTCATAAATTCAACATTTCTTGCTTTTGCATTGACAAATGGAGTAGATGTTCCCATATTAAATACAAAAGATGAAAAAATAATAGAAACGATAAACGCCTATAAAGTACTGTATAATCAAGATAAAAATTCAAAAGAATTTATAAAAAAATATTCACAAAAAAATAATTGGAGTTGAAAATATGATACTAAGATTTATCGGATATCTTTTACTCACAATAATACCAATAGTTCTAATGATTGTAGAAATAGTACTTTCAAAACAAAGTAATATATTTATAAACATATCTGCAATTATAATGATAATAGGTATATTAATAAATATGATAGATGAGATAAATCATATATTATACAATTATTTTAGAAGTTTCTTTAAAGGATATATAATGACATTCTTTTCTGTAATATTTGGAACACTCATAGCATATTTCATAGAAAAAACAACTGGTATGGGAATAGTTACTTCTGCGGCACTCAGCGCTATAATAGGTAGTTTCATATTTCCAACTTACTCTGTTGCTTTTTATTCAGGATCTTTTATAAGTCTTATATCTCCTACATTACAATACGATTTTTATCATCTCTTACTTGCGAGTATATTAACCTCAGCTGTATTTATACTGACTTATGGAGTTTATGATGGATATGGAGGAAAACTTGGAGCAAAAGCATTTGCCGGGTGGTTTATTCTATCTGTAATATTTAAAATAGATATATATAACAATAAAGTACAAACAAATATATCACCACTATTAATATTCATAATAGCTTTTCTCTCCTCATACATAATATATAAAATACATGGAAGATATGATAATAGAACTGTGCTTTATTCAGGTATAATGAGTTTTATTGGAAGTATAATATTTTCAATAATATTTAAAGATAATACTTCAATAATACTATCAAAGGTACTCATGGCAGCTTCTTTTGCTGGAATGTCAAAAACTGAAAGAGTATATAATAACTATTATCAATTATTTATATCATTTTTTGTAGCATTACTTTTCTCATTTACAGCATCAAACTATGTTGGTGCTGGTGGAAAACTTGGAGCATTGGCATTTGGCTGTGTAATAGGAACTATGGGTATTATAAAAGCGGTAGCAAAAATACAATATATACTAAAAAATAAAGAGTCTTAAGACTCTTTATTTTTTTACCCTTGACTTTTACCTTACAGGAAAGTGTATAGTTGAAATGAAACATAAAAAAGGAGGATTTATAATGAAAAGAGATGATCCGAAATATTTTGAAATAAATACAGATGAACTTAATAAATTAGATAATATAATAAAAGAAGATTACTCCAATATAAATGGAATAGTTATGATAAAAAATGGTTATAAAATATACGAATTCTTTCTGCTATTTTAACTAAAACAACTGGAAAAAATGCTCGTGAATTTGCAAATGAAAATCTCTTTAGTAAAATAGGAATTAATACAATACCAGACAATAAAATACAAAATTTTGATTTTGATGAATTATTTGGAAAAAAATTAAAAGGATGGGCAAAAGATCCTAAAGGAAATTCAACTGGAGGTTGGGGCTTAAAATTAACTGCAGAAAATATGGCGAAATTTGGTTATTTATATATAAATAAAGGAGTATGGGATTCTCAACAAATAATATCAAAACATTGGATAGAAGAATCTACAAAGAGTAATTCAAATAATTATGGATATATGTGGTGGTTAGGACAAGAAAATAATAACCCAATATATTTAGCCATTGGAGATGGTGGAAACATGATATGTTGTATACCCTATAAAGACTTAGTAATCTCAATAGCATCTGAATTTATGATAAATCCAAAAGATAGATGGACTTTAATAAAAAATTACATATTAAATATAATAAACTAAAAAAGGAGAACAAATGTTCTCCTTTTTTTTGTAACCTAATTTTTACTTACACAAAAAATAAAAAAATCAATCTCATAAAAAACTCATCAATCAATGGTTTTAACTTATACAAAAAAATAAAAAATTGAGTTATAAATTAAATTTAACTAAAATCATAAAATAAAAATAGATTTTAATATATTTTTAGATGATGTATGTTAGTTTGCAAAACAATCAAAATATGATAATATAAAATTAATATATAGTAAATAAAATACTTATATAACTTTAGGAGAAGATATAAATGCTTGAAGTAATAAAAATAGAAAAAAATTTTAAAAAATTAAAAGTTTTAAAAAATATATCTTTCAATGTGGAGCCAGGTGAAATAGTTGGAATACTTGGAGAAAATGGAGCTGGAAAAACAACTATATTAAAAATAATAACTGGATTAATAATACAAGATGAGGGATATATCAATATAATGAATCAACCTTTAAATAAAAAAAGTAAAAAAAATTTAGGTCTTTTACTCGAGGGTGATAGAAATCTTTTTTTAAACTATACAGTAAAAGAAAATATAATATACTTTGGATCTTTAAATGGAATTATTGGCAAAAAATTGAAAGAAAATACAGAAGAATTGTTAAAAAAGCTAAATCTAAAAAATATTGAAAATAAAATAGTATCAGATTTATCTAGAGGAATGAAACAAAAACTATCTCTTGCAACAACCTTAATTGGAGATCCAAATATTATACTTATGGATGAGCCATTTCTTGGATTAGATTTGGAAAGCAAAGATATAATGATAAAAACTATAAAAAATTTATTAAAAGAAAAAAAATCTATAATCATAACGAGTCATGATATGGATATTATGGAAAAACTATGCCAAAGAGTTATCATACTCCACAAAGGAGAAATTCTAATAGATGAAACTGTAAATACATTAAAACAAGATTTACTAAATTCTAAAAGTTATACCATAGAATATAAATTTAATAATTATAATTTAATAAAAAATGAAATCCAAAAAAATAAAAACATAATAATAGAAAATTTTGATAAAAACAATTTCAGTTTTTCTGGGTATAAAGATAAAAATTTATTTTATGATGTAATAAATATTCTAAAAGATTTAAATGTAGAAATAATATCCTCCAAACAAAAACTTCCAGATCTAAAAGAAATATATTTAAATATTACTAAGGGGTATGAATTATGAAATATATAAATTTTTTAATTCAAGAAATAAAAAACGTTTTTAAAATTAATTTTATAAGATATAAAATGTATACATTTACAAACTTTGCAATAACTTATCTAATATTTGCGGGTATATTTAATGGAATAAATGGACTAAATAATAGACCATTAAATAACATAGAACAAACATTGTATATAATGGGGTATATGATGTGGATGTATACAATGTCAGGCATAAATCATCCTGCCAATGAAATACTTTATATGAGACAATCCGGAATACTTGAGAGATTATATTTAGGAAATTTTTCATTCATAACTGTTCTAAACACAAACATAATAGCAAATATAATAAATCAATCAATAAAAGTTTTTACAATAGGATTAATAGGCTTTTTAAGTTTAAAACCAAACATAAGTGTAGAAATAATACTAAAAAGTATTTTTATATTCATACCTACAATAATGGGAGTATACGGAATAGGAATAATGTCTTCAGCTTTAGTGTTAAAATTTAAAAGAATAGGACAATTAAATCAACTATTGAGTTATGCTTTATTGTTTATCAGTGGAATATTTATTCCTTTCTCAAAATTGCCATTAATCATTCAAATCATTTCAAAGTCTTTTACACTTGGACAAGGAGTAGAATTAATACAAAGTTTAATAATTAATGATAAAACAAATGTTTTTTTAAGTCAAGACTATCTCCTTTTGTGGATAATAGCTATATTTTGGATTTTTTTTGGAATTATAACATTTTTAATAATAGAAAAATCAGCTAAAAAGAAAGGCTCTTTAGTTGGATATTAAATAAATGGGGGGATTTAGATGAACACTTTAAATATAATACTTATAATATTCTTCACTGCTATAGCCATATTTTTTATATACAGAGGAATAATAGCTATTAAACAAAAAAGAATAACAAAAAAAGATTTCATAATTAAATTATTGATGTTTATAGCGATATTTTTAATCATTTTCTTTTTAACTAATTAAAATAGATAGGTGTATTTTATAATACACCTATCTATTCAATAAATTTAAAATGTTTAAAAAAGACTCTCTTTCAAAATCTTCGAAACACCAAAAAGATATATAACAAAAGATTCTATTCAGTTCAAGAAAATCAGCCATAACTTCTATATCCTCTTTCCAATTATTTTCATCATAATTGTTAAATAAATCTATCAAATTAAAATGAAATTTTATATTTTTATATCTTGAATAATTCCTTACAAAACCATCCATTAAAGATCTTTCAGTATTAGAAATATTCAAATATAAATAATAAAAATTATCTATGTTTAATTCATTGAATGTTAATTTTATCAAATCTTTTCGAGCTTTAAAAAATGGAATAGGCTCAAAAACAGCAATAAAAAAATCCATAAATATATAATTTGAACTAAAAAAATTAATTAAATTTGAATAATTATCTCTCATTTTATATATATCAGAGATATTAAAAAATTTTTCATCCAAAGACATATAAGTAAACAATATATTATTCCATAAATCAACTAAATTGTATTTTTTTAAAGAATAAATTGAAAAT
The DNA here is from genome assembly GCF_003148465.1 of Oceanotoga teriensis. Taxonomy (NCBI): domain Bacteria; kingdom Thermotogati; phylum Thermotogota; class Thermotogae; order Petrotogales; family Petrotogaceae; genus Oceanotoga; species Oceanotoga teriensis. The sequence goes on along the minus strand of NZ_QGGI01000008.1, from coordinate 99,466 downwards.
TTATCTTCTATATCAATTTTTATTAATTCACAATTTATACAGTTAGGATTAGAAGTCTTAAATTTTATATCATAAGACTTAATAATTCTTTTTAATGTATACGATTTTATAAAAGAAACTTCTTGATTAATAATCCTTTTTAAAGTATTTTTTGGAAAAGAACCATTGATTTTTAGAAATTTATTTAAAAAAGAAGATAAATGTTTTGTTGTTTTATAAGATTTTTTTTCTTTAGAAAAATATAATTTTTGAATATTATAAATTTTCTTATCAAAATAATCAGAACTTTTAATTTTATCTTTGTTTCTAAGTATTAAAGAAGAAATCTTATGAATATTTAAATTATTGTACTTTTTATAAACTTCAAATATAGTAAATAAATTATCAAAAATAATAGATATATTTTCATAATAAAAACTTGAATAAAACTCAAGATCTTCTGATAAATCAAAAATTCTCTCATTAGAAATATTCAATGAATACTGACAAGCTAAATCTAAACCTATTAATATAGCGGTTGGGTGAGGGTACTTTTTACCTTCTTCCGAGCCTTTTATATATAATGAAATTGCTTTTTTATAATTTTTTAAATTCACTTGCTTTCTTGCTTCGGCAAAAAGCTTAAAAGCCTTACTTGAAGACCTATTTTCATACTCTTTACTCCAACTTCTCAATTCTTTGACTTCATAAGTATTCAAAATACTATAAAAATTTTTCATTCCCGTATTTATAAAAGGTCTCAAATACCTTGGAAGTAAACAAAAATTTTGTCTTATTTCATTATACATATCCATCATTTGTTCATCTTCATTAAAAGTATTGTAAATATGGGCTTTTGTAAACAAAGCAATAGTTTTTAAACTTTTGTTTTTATTAATATTTTTAGAAGTTTCATTTAGAACTTTATTAATCTCTATTAATGAATTCTTTTCATCCAAAACCCACTTATACTTCAAACTCTTAAGAAAACTTTTAATCAAATAATCATCTTCATAGAAAATAAAAAAATTTAAAAAAGGAAAAGAAATAGAATCATAATTTAGAACTTTAAAAAGTTTTTTCAAATTCATTTAGCCACCTCTTAATATATAAGTAATTAATTTACAAAAAATTTACTTACATAAAAAATAAAAAAATAAAAAGTCTTAAACACTTTAATAAAAGATAATTTCAAAATAATAAAAAAAATAATAATTAAGTTAGTTAAAAATAGTTTTAATTTTTTAAAATTAAACAACTTTAAAATAAGATTAGATGATTATTTAAAAAAAATAAATTAACTTGCAAACCATATGATAAATGATAACATATTATTATAATAAAGTAAATATATTATTTTTGGAGGCGAAAAAATGAAAAAAACATTAATATTAATATTTTTGACAACGATTGCAACTATTTATGCTCAAAGTCTTGATATATTGATGTATGATTTTGATTTTCAAAATCTTTTAAAAAATAGTTCAAAAGAAGTTCAATACTTTGGTGATTTAATAAAAAGATGGAAGATGGGTACACAAGTACGATCTTTAGAAAATCTAAACTACACCGATGAAGAACAGAAAATAATAAATATTCTTGAAACTGCTAATCCAAAAGAATTTTTAAGTTTAATAAAGAGTACTAAAAGTATATTAAATGAAGACTCCAAAATAATAAATAGTTTTTATTTATACATAAATGGAGAATATTATAAAAATACCAAAGACTATATTCTAGCCAAAGACATATTATCCATATCTGAAAAATTAAATAATATAAATAATAAATTAACCCCAATAACTATATATTATAAAAACTATTCTGGGATTTATTCAGAAATTGTAGATAAAGAAACTATAAAAAATGAATTATTATATGGAATAAATGAATATCCAGAAAATAAAGAAATAGTAGAATTATTTGTATATTATTCTCATAAATATGATGATTTTGAGAATATAGAAAAGTTGTACAATATATATTCAAATTTTGAAAAGAAAGATGAATTAACTCTTTTATATATAGCAGATATATTTAAAGATATTTCTCAAAAAGAAAAAAGTAAAGAAATATCCTTAAATCTTATAAAAGATGAAAATGAAAATATAAAAAGAAATGCTTATACAATTTTAGGAGACATAGAAGATGATTTAAATATAAAAATAGAATATTATAAAAAAGCATCTGAATATTCTACCGATGATTGGGAACTTTTTAGAAAATTGGGATTGGCCTATTATGAAAAAGATAAAAAAGAATATTCTAATATGATTAGAGTTCTACTTCTTCAATCTCTCGATATTAAACCAGATCAAGAAGATATAATTCCAATAGTTAATGAATTAAGAAAAGAGTTAGTGATGGAAAACTTTATAAAATATTTTTTACCTCTGATTTTAATTGCTTTTATAGGCTTATGGTTGATATTTAAATATGAAAAAAAGAAAAAAGAGAAAGAAAAATATATAGATAAAGATTAATTATTAATAAAAATTTGGAGAAGTAAAATGAGACTTGAGACTATAAATTTAGAAAAAAATTATGGATTTAAAACAGCACTTAAAGAAACAAATATAACTTTTGAAAAAAATGGAATATATGGATTGTTAGGACCTAATGGAGCTGGCAAATCAACTTTGATGAAAATAATATGTGACATTATAAAACCAAGTTTTGGAGAAATATTGTTTGAAAATGATAATAAAAAAGGAAGAAAAGAATTAAAGAAAATTTTGGGTTATTTGCCACAAGATTTTGGATTATTAGATGAATTAAGTGGTTATGAATTTCTTGAATATCTTTCTGTATTAAAGGGAATAAAAAAAAGTGTATATAAAAAAAGAATAAATGATCTTTTAGTATATATGAATATATTTAATGTAAGAAATAAACCTCTTATAAGTTATTCTGGAGGAATGAAACAAAGAATAGGAATAATACAATCATTGTTGAATAATCCTAAAATTTTAATACTTGATGAACCAACTGTAGGTCTTGATCCTTCTGAAAGAAATAATTTTAAAAATCTTTTATCTGAAATTTCTTCAGAAAGAATAATAATTTTATCAACTCATATAGTAAGCGATATAGAAAATATTGCAGATGACATAATAATGATGGATGAAGGAAGTATTATAAAAGAAGATAATTATTCTAATTTTATAAAAAGTATAAAAGGAAAAATTTGGAAAAAGCAAATAAAAAAAGAAGATGAAAAAGAAAGAAGTATTATTGAAGATAATTATATTATAATTCAAGAAGTTAATAGAGGTGATTTTTTAGAGTTCAGAATAATTTCTAATAATGAAGTTAAAGATGCAGAAAAAATTTCTGATATTACTTTAGAAGATGCATATTTTTATTATGTTAAAAGTAAAAGTAAAATTTTTAAATTTATGAGGAATGATTGATATGAATAAAATAAATCAGATCCTCACTCTTACAAGATTAGAAGTCTTACAATTTTTAAGAAGTAAAAAATTTGTATATATAACTTTATTAACAATATTTTTTGGAATGTTGACTATAGCTCCAGATGATTCTCCAATACATATATTAAATTCTCATAAAAGAGGAATATATAATTCTGCATGGATAGGTTTAAAAATGGCATTATTTATAAATTCTTTTTTTTATTTGATTGCTTTTTTCTTTATAAGAAATACTATTTATCAAGACAAGATAAATAATTTAGATGTTTTTATTTCATCTTCAAGTATAGGCAAAGGTTCTTACCTTGTTTATAAACAATTATCAAAATTTTTTATAATGTTTATTATAACATTTATACTGATAATATCAGCAGGATTTATGCAATTATATAGAGGTGAAGACTTAAATATAAATGTCATTAATTTATTTAAAGTTTGGTTTTTTACTTCTCTTCCAGCATTATTTTTTATAGCTTCTTTATCAGTATTATTTGAATCTGTTAAATTTCTTAGAAATATATTTGGTGGAATTGTTTTTATAATTTTGGGACATTATTTATTGTACTATAGTCTAATTCAAGTAAATAATGTAAATATAATAAATATGGATGTTTTTGGTGTTGGATATTTTATCGATTATATGGGAGGATTCATACTATTAACAAATAGAGTTCATGGTACTTTTTTAATTGATAATGTAGTTATAGAACCATGCTATATGTATAGTAGATTGTTTATAATTTTTTTAGGGATTATAATATTAACAATATCTATTTTTTTGTTTAAAGGGATTAAAGATTTTAAACCATATAAGAAAAAGAAATTTGATTTTTTTAAAAATAAAATGACTCTTTTAAGAGATAGAGATTATGTGTTAAAAGATTATGATATAAAGAAATTTATAAATGATCAAGAGACAAAATATAAATTCAATTTTTTTCAATTGGTTTCAAAAGAAATTAATATAATTATTAATAATAAATATGCTTTGACAGTTTTAAATTTAATTTTCATTTTTTTTATTTTTATTTTTCAAAAAAGTGAAACTTATTTTTTTGTATATAATTTTAGTTTTTTCTTAAGCTATTTATATGTTTCAAATATAATTTCTAAAGAATATAAGACGAGGGTTCAAAATATAACTTTTTATATTAATAATTTTTCAAATAAACAATTTTTTGGATCTATATTAGCTGGTTTCATAGTTTTAAATTTAAGTTTATCTGGAATAATAATAAAAAGTCTTTTAGAAGCTAAATACATAGAAATTATATATATTATGATTATAGAATTTATGATTATAATCACAGCATATTTTTTTGGACTAACTTTTAAAAGTACTAATATTTTAGATATAATAGTGTTTTTCTTGGCTTATTCAGCATTTCAGCAAAAAACAGAAATAATATATATTTTGGAAAATAATAATTTTATATATTATTTATTATTTACCATAATTCTTATGTTTATCTCATATTTAATCAGAAGTTTACAGATAAGGTATTTTAAGGGATGATCATTTTTTATAGATATTTTGAATGAGCGATAGTAATTTTACTTTATAGTAGTGAATTATTCACTACTATTTTTTTTAAAAAAAATTTGATAAAAAGTTGAATTTTTACTATTATAATTGTATACAGAGGAGGTGTTTTTTTTGAAAGAAAAAATTTTAATTGTAGATGATGAAGAAGATATATTGAGTATGATAAAAGATTATTTAGAGATAAATGATTATGAAGTAATTACAGCTTCATGTGGGAAAGAAGCTATAAAGAGATCTGAAAATAACCCAGATTTGATACTTTTGGATATTAATATGAATGATATAGATGGATTAGAGGTTTGCAAGAGAATAAGAGATTTTGTATCTTGTCCCATAATATTTTTAACGGCAAGAGTTCAAGATAGTGATAAGATAAAAGGGTTTGGTGCTGGTGGAGATGATTATATAGTTAAACCTTTTTCTATTGATGAGCTTGGAGCAAGAGTATTTGCTCATTTGAGACGAGAAAGAAGAAAACAAAATATTTCTAAGGTTAAGTTTGAAAAAGGATTGACTATAAATTATTCGGAGAGAAAAGTTTATTTTAATGATGAATTTATAAGTTTTGCAAAAAAAGAGTTTGATATAATAGAACTTTTATCTCAAAATCCAGGACAAATATATGACAAGGAGCTTATTTATGAGCGTATATGGGGATTTGATAGTGAAGGAGATAGTTCTGTTGTTGCAGAGCATATAAGAAGAATCAGATTTAAGTTGAACTGTTTTGATCTTAAAGAGGTTATTGAAACAGTTTGGGGAGTAGGATATAAATGGAATGGTTAATTTCTAAATTTAGTAGGATGTCTGTAAAATCACATTTTATATTTTATACATCTACATGTATTTTGATAGCATTTTGTTTATCTCTTATAAGTTCGAGTTTATGTGATTATGGAGTAGAGCTTATTTTTTCTAAGTATCAAAAGGGATTTGAAAAAGATTTAAAAGAAGGTGAAATTGTTTTAAATAATGGTTCTAAATTAGAAGGTATGGTTTATTTTTATAAGAAAGATCTTATTTCTTTTTTTTCTAAAATGGATAAATTTTTTTATGATGTTTTAAATATTTTAAAGAGTTTTTTGATTCCTTTTTGGTTTTTAATTTCAGTGATTTTTGCATCTGTAATTTTTTATAATAAATTATTAAAGCCTAATTTTGAGATTTTGGGTATTGCAGCGGATAATATATCTAAAAATAACCTTGATTTTGAAATAAAATGTAATAATGATAATGAGTTTGGTGATTTATGTTGTTCATTTGAAAAGATGAGGTATACTCTTCAAGAAAATAATTATGAGATGTGGAGAATAATGAATAATCAAAGAAAAATAAATGCAGCTTTTTCTCATGATTTAAGAACTCCGTTGACAGTTTTGAAAGGTCAGAATGAAATGTTATTGAAATATATTCCAATGAATAAAATCTCTGTTGAAAAGACAATTGATGTTTTAAATACTATGAAAAACCATATAAATAGACTTGAAGATTATACCAAAACTATGAATAAAATACAGAGTATAGAGAGTATTGAAATAAAAAAAGAAAAAATTTATATGAAAGATTTGATAAAAGGAATGAAAGAAACTGCTGATATATTATGCAAAAATTTTATTTTGAATTTTACAAATAATATTGAAGATGAATTTATTTTTGGAGATTTTTCAATGATAATGCAAGTTTATGAGAATATTTTATCTAATTCTATTAGATTTTCGAAAAGTACTATAAATATAATTTTAGATAATGAAGATTATTTTAAATTAACTATTTCAGATGATGGAGAAGGTTTTGTTAAAGATGATATTTTAAGTGTTTCAGATCCATTTTATTCTTCTAAAAAAGGTAAAGAGGGTATTCATTTTGGTATAGGTCTTTATATATGTAAGACTTTATGCGAAAAGCATGGAGGTTTTTTAAAAATCTATAATAATGATGGAGCTTTTGTAGAAGCTGTATTTTAAGATTCGGATTTATCCGAATCTTTTTTTTGTAGATAAAAAGTTGATAATTTTATTTTAAAATGTTTTTAAAGATGAATGAAAGGAGACATTTTATGTCAGAAGATAAAATAATTATAAAAAATTTGAACAAATTTTATGGAAAAAAACAGGCTTTAAAAGATATAAATTTATCTATTGAAAAAGGAATGTTTGGACTTCTTGGAAGAAATGGAGCAGGAAAAACAACTTTGATGAGAATTATAGCTTCAACTTTGACTTATACAAGTGGAGATATAGATGTTTGTGGAATTAATATAAAAAATGTTAAACAGATAAGAAAGAATATAGGGTATTTACCTCAAGATTTTTCTATTTATCCTTCTATGAAAGTTTATGAATCTCTTGAGTATCTTGGTTGTTTATCAAAAATTTCTACAAAAGTATTGAATAAAAGAATCGAGTATATGCTTGAAAAAGTTAATTTGATAGAAGAAAAAAATATGAAAATTAAAGCTTTATCTGGTGGAATGAAAAGAAGACTTGGTATAGCTCAGGCACTTTTACATGAACCTAAAATTTTGATAGTTGATGAACCTACTGCAGGATTAGATCCAGAAGAGAGAGTGAGATTTAGAAATCTTTTGAGTGAAGTTTCAACTGATAGAATTGTAATTCTTTCTACACATATAGTTGGAGATATAGAAGCTACATGTGAAAAGATTGGCATTTTAAATGAAGGTAGTCTTTTATATAATGGAAAAGTTGATGATTTAATAGAAAAAGCTAATAATAAAGTTTATAAAATAACTACTAATAAGAATGAATTACCAATTCTTAAGAAAAAATATAAGATAACTGGAATGCATACTTCTGGAGATAAAGTTATTGTTAGATTTATATCTGAGAGTTTGGTAACTGATGCAGAGTTATGTACTCCTAATATAGAAGATGCTTATATGTTTTATTTGGATAAAACTACTTCAGGAAATGGAGTTGAAGTATGATGTTGTTTAAAAAAGAGTTTAAAAAGATAATCTTTTCTAAAACATTTTTAGCTGTTTTGATTTTGACTGTAATAATGATTCAAGTTCAAGGAGTTTTTAACTTTAAAAATCATGAAATAGAAAAACCTATTTTTGGTCAAGAAGATTATGGTTCGAATTATGAAGAAATTCCAGAAATAATAATGCCTGCAGCTTTGGAATCTTTATTTTTTGAATTTTCACGTAATAATTATACTGCATATCCGATTGGTTTGTATAAAAATGTTAAGTTGAGTAGTGAAAAGATAGAAAGAATGTCTGAAATAATATCTGATATTACTGGAATTTCTAAAAAAATTCTTTTGAGTAATGTTGAAGATGAGAATTATAAGCAAAATAATATAGTTTTTGATAAAGATTCTATTTCTAAAGATAATAAAGATAGTTTTTCTATATATATTCCTAAAAAAGATGATACTTATGAATATATATATGATAATCTTAATCCTAAAGATAGTATTACTTATGAAGAATTTTCAAATTATATGAATGAGGCCGATGATTTAATAGGTGGAGGTTCTAAGTATTCTGATGTTTATATTAAAAGATTTGGTGTTGTTGATAAGAGTTATGAAGAAGCTTTAGAAGATTATAATTATATTAAGGAAAAAGATAATTTTACGGGAGCTTATTCAAGATTATTTAGTGATTATATGGGAATAATAGCTTCTTTTATACCTGTGTTTCTAGCTGTTTCTATTTCATTGAGTGATAAGTATTCTAAAGTGCAAGAATTGATATATACCAGAAGAACATCGTCTTTTAAATTGATTTTTTATAGATATTTTGCTTTAGTTTTGTCTTATATGATTATTGTTATTGCTTTATCTTATATTTCAAATATTCCTACATGGGGTTTGTATAAAGGGTTTGAATTGGATTATTTTGCAGCTTTGAAATATGATTTTGTATGGGTGTTGCCAACTGTTATGGCTTCTTTAGCTGTTGGAATGCTTTTAACGGAATTAACAGAGACTCCCATTGCTATATTAGTTCAATTTTTTTGGCATTGGTTAGATTTAAATTTTGGAGTTGCTTATATGGAAGGTGGCTTTTTGAAGTATTCTTTGATACCTCGTCATAATGAATTGGGAAATTCTAAGATTTTTTTTGATAACTTAAATACTTTATATTTTAATAGAGTTTCTTTATTTTTATTGTCTATAATTTTAGTTTTTGTAACTGTTTTAATTTATGATTTGAAGAGAAGGGGGATAATTCATGGAATTAGATTATTCAGAAAGCACTCCTGAGTTCTTCAAAAGGTTATTTATTATTTTAAGAATAGATTTTAACAATACTTTTTTAAAAAAATGTTTTATTTCAATTATTTCTATTTTTTTAACTCCTGTATTATTTGGGATTTCAAATTTAGATAAAGAGGCTTCTGCTATACCTCTTGAGATGTTTGTTTCTCTCATGGGTATTTTGATTTTAGCTAATCTTTTTGATTCAGAACAAGATAAAGAAATATATGAACTTATTTCGTCAAAGCCGTTTGAATTGTATTTTATTTATATAATAAGAGTTATATATTCTATTATATATTTAATTATTGTTTTTGGACTTTTTTTATATTATATGAAATTTAGAAATTGCGATATAAGTTTAGTTCATTTTACAGGGACACTTTCAAATGCCTTGTTTTTAGGAGGGCTTGGAATGTTTTCATCTGCGATTACAAATAATTTTATTTTTTCATATATGATACCTTTGATGTATTATCTTTTAAATTTTTCTGGGAATAAATTTTTGAAAAGTTTTTTTCTTTTTTCAATGTCTAACGGAGATTTTAAATTTAAATTACCAATTTTAATATCTGGTATACTTTTGATAATTTTGGCAATAATAATAAAAAAGAATAATAAATAAAAATAACAATAACAAATAATCATAAAAGTCAGATTTTTAAAGTCTGGCTTTTATGATTTTAATATGTTTTCTATGAATTGATCTTTATCTATTTTTATATGTTTACTTATTTCATTATAAGCCTTTAATAATAATGGTATATCAAGATTACATTGTTTTATTAAATCTTTATTTTCAAACACTTCATCGGGAGTTCCTTGTGTTTCTATTTTACCATCTTTCATTATAAAAATTTTTTCAGCCCATTCATAAGCAAAGTTTACATCATGTGTTGAGATTATTATGGTATTATTTTTTTTGTTCAATTTATTTAGTATATTTATCATATTTTTTTTATTCTTGGGATCTAACCAGACTGTAGGTTCATCGAGTATAAATATATCAACTTCCATAGCTATTATATCTGCAATTGATACTCTCTTTTTTTGTCCATAACTTAATAAATGACATGCTCTATCTTTTAAGTCTATTAAATTTAGTTCATTTAAAGCTTTTTCGGTATTTTGAATTATTTTTTGCTTTTCTAAACCCATATTCTTGGGTCCAAATGATACTTCTTGAAATACTGTATTTGCTATTATTTGTACTTCCGGATCTTGAAAAACCATTCCAATTTTTTGCCTTAATTTTATTAAATCTTTTTTTGAATGATTTATTATATTGTTTTCGAGTATATAAATTCCTTTTTCTGGTTTTAATATTCCATTTAATATTAAGAATAAAGTTGATTTTCCACAGCCGTTTTCTCCAAGAAAGGCTACTTTTTCTCCTTTTTGTATTTTTAGATTTATTTTATTTAAAACTTTTTTATCATATGAAAATTCAATATCTTTTAATTCTATCATATTATCATTCCTAAAGAAATTATTGATATAAACCATATAATTGAATATATATAGTTTTTTTTGTTTATTTTGTATTTTCTTTGCATAAATTGGATTTGATTGCTTATTGATCGACTTTTTAATGCCATATCAGCATTTAAACTATGTCTTAAACTTTTATTGAAAGTTTGCACTATTAAAAGCGAAAGTGAGTTGAAACTTGTCTTATAATTTTTGTAACCTGATCGACTTTTTTGAGAAATGAATATTTCTTGAGAAAATTTTATTAAAAGAAATATATATCTATAGGTTAACATAAATAATTCTCTGAATATTGAAGGCATTTTAAATTTTTCCATTATTATATCCATATCATTCATGGGAGTGCTTATTATAAAAAAATATGTACAACTTATTGCAGAAAAAACCTTTAAAATAAGATTTATAGAGTATTTTAAATTATTTTTTAATATTGATATTTGTTTGAAATCAAAAGATATTATTAAAGGGATGATCGATAAAATAACGAATAAAAATGGTATAGAATAAAGTTTTAAAAGACTTTTTAAATTTAATTTTATTTTTAGAATTAAAATTGAATTCATTACTATAAATATTAATAATGAAATGAAATGTTTATCCATAGTGATTGTTATTATAAGTGTTCCCATGGAGAATAAGAATTTCTCCATGGGATGAGTATTTTTTAATATATTTTCATATGATAGGTTATTTATTATCATTCTTTTTACCCTTGAAATATCCAAGAACATATCCAAGGATTCCAGCACCTATTGCAGCTTGAAGAGAAAATAACAAACTTTCTGTTTCTCCTCCTGGAGGGGCTATTAAATTTTCTGCCCAAGGTTCATAATTTGGATTTATTTGAGCTATTGTTTCTTCTGCTAGACCATCTGCACCACCAAATTCAGAATTTTTTATTGTTATTAATGGAAATATTATTATGAGTGCAACTATTATTAAAAGAAATATATTTTTTTTAATTTTGCTCATTAATAATCACTCCTTTATCTCTTTTTAAAAATCTTTCTGGCAGTGCATTTATTACTACTACAGTTAATAATCCTTCTGCTATTGCAAGAGGTATTTGTGTTACTGCAAATACGGATAAGAATTTTACAAGGCTTGCCCAAAATCCTCCAATTGGATCTGGATGTGCAAGCGCAAGTTGTATAGAGGTTATACAATAAGTTATAAGATCTCCAAGTGCTGCGGCCATAAAAATTGCAAATTTTTGATTTTTCTTTTTTAAAGATTTATATACTAAAAAAGAAATTATAGGACCTACTACAGCCATTGAAAAAGTGTTTGCTCCAAGTGTTGTAAAACCTCCATGGGCTAATAATCCAGCTTGAAATAATAATACTATAAAACCAAGTACAGTCATAACGAAAGGTCCAAATAAAACTGCCCCCAAACCAACTCCAGTAGGATGAGAAGAACTACCAGTGACAGAAGGCATTTTCAATGCAGATAATACAAAAACAAATGCACCAGATAATGCAAGCATTAATTTTGTTTCTGTACTTTCTTTTGTTATTTTACTTATGTCTACTATACCTTTATACATGAAAGGTATTATAACAATCCACCACCCAACAGCCCAACCAACAGGAAGAAATCCTTCCATTATATGCATCGAAAAAGCTAAACTTGAAATGCCTAAAATGGAAAGTGTGATAAAAACTTTTTTCATAAACTTACCCCCTTAAATAAAAAATCCCATAGTAAAAAATACTATGGGTTTATATATTATATATATTTATATATAAAAACTCACAGTATTTGTCCTCCCGAAAAATACTTGTTATATTTTATTGGGTAAGTCTCCTGACTTAGCTTCATCCTTAAATGATCCTTCCCAGAAAAATCCAGTGGTTAATTCATTTTAGTCAGCATCACAGTAGCGGGGGCTGTATGGGATTTACACCCATTTCCTCGTTATGCCTTTTGGCACCCAATAAAGTTATTAAATTTTATAAATGATACCATACATTGAAATAAATGACAAACTTCAAAATTTGATATATGTTATAATTTTTTTATAAAATTCTAAGTTTAAGAGAGGTTGTAAGATGAAATCATGGATTTATTATGATAGGATAGCAAATAAGTATGATACACAGTATGATAATTATTATTGGATGTTGTTTAATGAAATAACTAAAAAGCTTGTAGAAAAATATATAAAAGAAGAATATCATATTCTTGATCTTGGTGCTGGAACTGGTTATTGGACATATTGGTTGTCTGAGAGAGTTGAAAGTGTATATGCTCTTGAACCATCAGAAAAAATGCTTGAAATATGTAAAGATAAGACTAAAAACTTTAAAAACATTAAATATATTAAAGCTTTGGCAGAAGATATGCCTTTTGATGATGAAAGTTTTGATATAATTAATGCACAAGGTGATGTTTTAAGTTATGTTGAAGATCTTGATAAAGTTCTTTTAGAAATAAAAAGAGTTTTAAAAAATGATGGTATTTTGATCGCTTCTGTTGATAGTTTTTATTCTTTTATGTCTCAAATAATTTCTCAAGGGGATTTTTTAGCTTTGAATTATTTATATGATAAAAAGAAAGCTAATATAGGATCTGAAGATGGTATTTTTACGTCAAGGGCTTTTTCAGCGGAAGATATAGAAGAAATATGTAAGAAATATGGTTTTGAAAAGATTGAATTAGCTGGTAAGGTTATTTGTGATGATTGTGATGAAAATATTATTGAAAAGAATTTTGACCAACTTTTAAACAATGAATTGAAGATCTGCCATGATCCATATTTTATAGGTGAAGCAGAACATATTCATTTTGTAATAAGAAAAAAGTAATTTATAATAACTTAAAGATATTAAAAGAAAAATGATAAAAAAAGTATTTAAATACTAATAATACCTTTTTTTTAAAATTGACGTTTATCATATTTTTTGTTATTATAAAAAAGAGTGGTAATTACCACATGATAAGTGGAGGGAATTTAATGAATAAAATAGATAAAAAAAGTAGAATTCCATTGTATTATCAATTGATGGATATAATAGTAGAAAAAATAGATTCTGGCATTTATAAAGAGAATGATAAAATCCCTTCTGAAAGAGAGTTGTGTGATTATTATCAGGTTAGTAGGTCTACTGTTAGAAAGACTTTGTTAGAACTTGAAAAAGATGGATATATCTATATTGAACATGGTAAAGGAACTTTTGTATCACCTAAAAGGTTTAAACAAGATTTACTCAAATTTTATAGTTTTAGTGAAGAGATGAAAAAAATAGGTAAAAAGCCATCTTCTAAAGTTATAGAATTTAATATAATAAATTGCAATGAAAAAATATCAAAAAAAATGAATATTGATATTGGAGATAATATTTATAAATTTATAAGGCTTAGACTTGCAAATGATGAGCCTATGATGATAGAAACAACGTATGTTCCTTATAATAGATTTCCTGGAATAACAAAAGAAGATCTCGAGAATTCACAAATGTACGATATTTTTATGCAAAGATTTAAAGCTAAATTTAATAAAGCAGAAGAAGTTTTTCAACCAGTTTATATAAGAGAAGAAGAAGCTAAATATTTAGAAGTTAATAGAGATATTAATGGTATGAAAATTGAGAGAATAACTTATGAAAACAATAATATTATTGAATACACTACCAGTATAGCAAGAGGAGATAAGTTTAAATTCCATGTAGTTCTTGAAAAATAAATAAGTTTTTATGCTTATTTATTTTTTAAAAGAAACTGGTAATAACAACATGATGACATAATGATTATGATTGGAGAGGTGGATATTATGAAAGAATTTTTTGGAAATTGTATAAATGAATCAGAAAGTGGTTTTATTACTGCAGAAGAAATTAGTCAACAGCCTTTTTTATGGGAACAGGTTTTAGAAATATTTATTGATAAAAAAGAAGATTTTAAAAAATATTTATTTAATAAATTAGAAGATAAAGATTTAAGAATAATATTTACAGGTGCTGGTACATCAGCTTATATAGGAGAGGTATTAGTTCCATATTTATTATATAAAAAGAATATTTTTAGTGAATATATACCAACAACTGATTTGGTTACAAGTCCTGAAAAATATTTATTGAGAGAAAAATCTACTTTATTGATTTCTTTTGGTAGATCTGGTAATAGTCCAGAAAGTATTGCTGCTATAGATATTGCAGAGAGTTATATTGATGATTTATTCAACATTATAATTACCTGTAATAATGAAGGAGAACTTTATAAAAGGTTTAAAAACAGTGAAAAAGATTTAACTATATTGATGCCTGAAAAGTCAAATGATAGAGGCTTTGCTATGACTGGAAGTTTTAGTTCAATGCTTTTATCAGCAATGATTTTATTCGATATTGATAATTTTGAATTATATAAGAAAGATATTAATTTAATATCTAAAAGAGCTGAAAAAATAATTGAAGAAGATTATAAGAAAATAAAAAATATTTGTAATTTTAAATCGAATAGGGTTGTTTTTCTTGGATCTGATATTTTGAAAGGTTTTATTCGTGAGACTAGATTGAAGGTTTTGGAGTTAACTTCTGGACAAAAAGAAAGTTCTTTTGAAACTTTTTTAGGATTTAGACATGGCCCTAAGTCTATTTTGAACGAAGAAACAGATATATTTTTTTATTTGAATGTAGATGATTTTACTAATAAGTATGAAATTGATTTAATTGATGAAATAAAGTCTCAAAATAATTATAAAAATATTCTTATTTGTGATCCTAAGGGGTTTAAAAATATTAAGGATTATACAGAATTTTATTTTGATTTTTCTGATATTTATGAGGATCTGAATATTAAAGAACTTATTTATTTTGATTATTTAGTTTTAGCTCAAATATATGCTTTTATTTCTTCTGTATTGTTAGAGATTAATCCCGATAACCCTTCTCCAAATGGTCAGGTGAATAGGGTGGTTAAGGGAGTAAAAATTTATAAATAAAAATATTTATCTTAGGGAGGATTTAGACATGGGAGAACCAAATATTCTTTTAACACGTATTGATAACAGACTTATTCATGGCCAAGTTGCAGTTACTTGGAGTAATCATCTTGGAACAAATTTGATTTTAGTTGCAAATGATGAAGTTTCAAAGGATCAAGTTCAACAAAGTCTTATGGATATGGCGGCACCAGAAAATGTTCAAACGAGGTATTTTTCTATTCAAAAATGTATAGATATTATTCACAAAGCTGCACCACATCAAAAAATTTTTATAGTTGTTAGAACGCCTGAAGATGTTTTGAAACTTGTTGAAGGTGGAGTTCCTTTAAAAAAGGTTAATATTGGAAATATGCATTTTTCTGAGGGAAAAAAACAGATTACTTCTACTGTTTCAGTAGATGAGAATGATTTGAATGTTTTTAAAAAACTTACGGATAAAAATATTGAATGTATTATACAAAGAGTTCCAGATGAAATTGGTAAAGATATAAAAAAATTTTTTTAATTAAAGGGGGGATTTGAATGTTTTTACAGGCTTTACTTATTGCTATATGGGCAGGTATAGCGGGTATTGATTTGTTTAATGGGTTGACTCATATTCATAGACCAGTTGTTACTGGGCTTGTTGTTGGTTTGATTTTAGGAGATGTCACTACTGGTATTATTGCTGGGGCAACTTTGGAATTAGTTTGGATGGGGATGGTTCCATTAGCTGGAGCTCAACCACCTAATGTTGTTATTGGTGGAGTTATAGGAACTTCTATAGCTATTTTGGCAAATCAAGATCCAAATGTTGCAATAGGGATAGCAGTTCCTTTTGCAGTGGCTGCTCAAGCTATGGTTACACTTTTGTTTACTATTATGTCTCCGGTTATGCATAAGGCGGATGAATATGCGGAAAAGACAAATTTGAAAGGAATAGAAAAAATAAATTATTTAGCTATTTTGGGATTATTTTTATTTTATGCTGTAATAGCCTTTTTACCTGTTTATTTAGGAGCAGAATCCGCTCAAACTATAGTTGAGGCTCTTCCAACATGGCTTATTGAAGGTTTAGGCGTTGCGGGTGGAATGATGCCAGCTATAGGATTTGCAATGCTTTTGAAGATAATGTTGAAAAAAGAACAGGTTGGTTTTCTTATTTTAGGTTTTATTTTAGTAACTTATTTAAAACTTCCTATTTTAGCTGTAGCACTCATAGGAGTTTCAATAGCAATGTATGATTATTTTAATCAAAAAAATAAACCTAATAAAGAAGAAAAAAAGGAGGAATATGCAGATGGAATCTAATTTATATGAAGATAGAAGTAAAGAAAAAGTAATTACAAAGAGAGATTTGGATAAGATGGCATGGAGATCTTTATTGCTTCAAGCATCTTTTAATTATGAAAGAATGCAGGCTTGTGGTTGGTTATATTCATTATTGCCTGGTTTGAAAAAAATTCATAAAAATAAAAATGATTTATCGAAGTCTATGAAAATGCATATGGAATTTTTTAATACACATCCTTTTTTAGTAACTTTTATAATGGGAATTGTTATAGCTATGGAAGAGGCTAAAGAAAGTATAGATACTATAAGAAATATTAAAATAGCAACTATGGGACCTTTGGGAGGAATAGGAGATGCATTGTTTTGGTTGACTCTTTTACCTATCGCAGCAGGTGTTGGAGCTTCTATATCTTTAGAGGGTAGTATTGCTGGACCTTTTGTGTTTTTACTTATTTTTAATATAGTACATTTTGCTTTGAGATTTGGTCTTATGAGATATGGGTATAATACTGGAGTTAGTGCTATAACTAAGCTTAAAGAAAATACAAAGTTAATTTCAAGGGCAGCAGGAATATTAGGGCTTTTAGTTGTTGGAGGATTAATTGCTTCATATATTAATTTTAATCTTACAGCTGTTATACATGCTGGAAAAGCTACAGTTGATGTTCAAAAGGATTTACTTGATAAAATAATGCCAAATATTTTACCTCTTGGTTATACATTGATAATGTATAAACTTTTAAAAAAGGGAAGATCACCTATTTTGTTGATAGGAATAACTGTTTTGATAGGAATATTGGGTCATTTAATAGGTATAGTATAGGAAGTGATTTATTTTGATAGGAATTATTTTAGCAAGTCATGGTAATTTTGCAAATGGTATTTTATCTTCTGCAGAAATGATAATTGGTAAACAGAAATATGTGGATATTGTTAATTTTGTAGATGGAGAAAATTTAGATGATTTAGATAAAAAAATTCATAGTTCTATAACTAAGTTTAGAGATTTAGATGACATTTTTATACTTTGTGATATTGCTGGAGGATCTCCTTTTAAACAAAGTTCTATAATATCTTTGAAATATAATAATGTAAAGGTTGTTGGTGGTATTAATTTGCCAATACTACTTGAGATTTTTATGAATAGAATGTCTTCTGTTGATGAAAATTTAAGTATTATGAAAAAAGAATTTCCAAATACTTTAAAAGAGTTTAATTTAAAAAATAATAAAAATAACTTTGTAGAGAAGGGTATTTGAATGAATCAAAAAATATTAATTTTTTGAAAATGGAGGAGAAAATATGATTTCATCTAAAGAAGTACTCGAGAAAGCAAGGAATGAAAATTATGCTGTTCCAGCATTTAATATACATAATCTTGAAAATTTTCAAGTTGTTGTAGAATCATCTGCAGAATTGAGATCTCCTGTTATTATTGCGGCCACTCCTGGTACTGTGAAGTATGCTGGTGCTGAGTTTTTGATTAAAATGGCTGAAGCTTCTATTCAAAAGTATAAAATTCCGATTATTTTACATTTGGATCATTTTGTAGATAAAGAAGAAATTAAGAGTTTGATAAGGCTTGGATTTGGTTCAGTTATGATAGATGCTTCTATGGAAGAATATGAAAAAAATATAATTATATCTCATGAAGTATCTGATTATGCTCACAATTTTAATGCCACTGTAGAGGCAGAACTTGGAAAACTTGGTGGTAGAGAAGAGCATATTGAAGTTAAAGATGATGAAGTTTTTTTGACGAACCCTGATTATGTTTGTGATTTTATAAATAGAACTAATATAGATTCATTGGCTGTAGCAATTGGAACTGCACATGGTTTGTATAAAAATAAGCCTAAACTTGATTTTGAAAGATTAAAAACAATAAATAAGAAAGTGAATATTCCATTGGTTCTCCATGGAGCATCAGATCTTCCAGATGATGATGTTATTAAATGTATTGAGTATGGAATAAATAAAGTTAATATAGCAACGGAATTGAAAGTACCTTTTTCTAAAGCCGTTAGAAAATATTTAGTTGATCATCCAGATGAAAGTGATCCAAGAAATTATATGACTCCTGGTAAAGAAGCTATGAGAGATATAGTTATTAAAAAGATAAAGCTTTGTGGAAGTGAAGGAAAATTTTAAAAGAGGTGAATTTATTTGCTTTTAACTGTTACTCTGAATCCTTCAATTGATAGAAGTTATTATGTAGAAGGTTTTAATAAAAACGGGGTTTATAGAACAAAGTATGAAAAAATAACTTCTGGTGGTAAAGGTCTTAATGTTTCAAGAGTTCTAAAAAAGCTTGATATGGATGTGATGGCTACAGGTTTTTTGGGAGGAAAATCTGGAGAATATATAAAAGATGAACTCGATAGATTATCTATAATTAATGATTTTGTAAATATTGATGGAGAAACAAGAAATTGTATAGCTATATTATCTGATGACGGGTCTCATACGGAGATTTTGGAGAAAGGACCTGTTATAACTGAAGAATATTTTTATTTGTTTTTAAAGAAATTTGAGAATATTTTGGAGCAAAATTCAGATATAAAGTTTGTCAGTGTTTCTGGAAGTATTCCTCAAGGTTTGAAAGATAATGTTTATAAAAGATTGATAATGTATTCTAATAAATTTGATATTAAAATAATTTTAGATTCAAGTGGAGAGTATTTGAAAAATGGTATTGAAGCAAAGCCTTTTCTTATAAAACCTAATTTAGATGAAATTAATAGTTTGTTAAATAAAAATTTAAATCAAAAAAATTTTATTGAAGAGATTGAAAATCTTGAATTGGAAAATATTATAGTATCACTTGGTGAAGATGGAGCGATTGCCAAACTCAAAAATAATTTTTATAGGATTATGATTCCAAAGATCAATGTTATTAATCCAGTTGGATCTGGTGATTCTATGATTGCTGGTTTTATGATTGGCTATGAAAAGGATTATGATGATATTAGATTATTAAAATTTGCAACAGCTTGTGGAATGTCTAATGCCATTACTAAAACTACTGGTGATATTGATTTGAATTTTTTGAAAGATATTATAAATAAGATAGAAATAAAAAACGTTTAATTTATTTGATGTATTATATCATCTTCTATTATTTTGATTGGTAGAAGATGATATTTTTTTGAATTTTTATAGGTATACTTAGGTATATATAATATATATTTATTTTAACATATATATTATAAAATTTAATTATAATAATTATTGGGGGAGTGAATTTTTTTGATTGGTATTGTAGATGTTGGTGGTGGAATGAGAGGAATTTATTCTGCTGGTGTATATGATTATTTGATTGAAAGAAATATTGACTTTGATTATTGTCTTGGAGTTTCTGCTGGAAGTGCTAATCTCATGTCATATGTAGCAAAACAAAAAGGAAGGAATTATCCTTTTTATTATGAATATGCTTTTCGTAAAGAATATATGAGTTTTCATAATTGGCTTAGAAAAGGTTCTTTTTTTGATTTTGATTATATATATTCGAATTTATCTAATGAAGGTGGAGAAAATCCAGTTGATTATGATTCGTTTAAAGAATCTAAATCTGAATATGTGGTTGTTGCAACTGAAGCAAATACAGGAAAAGCTCGTTATTTTAATAAATCTGATGTTAGTCGCAATAATTATGATATACTTAAGGCTTCATGTTGTGTTCCAACTGTTTGTAAACCTTATATTGTTAAGGGTGTTCCTTATTATGATGGTGGAATTGCTGAACCTGTTCCATTTAAAAAAGCTTTTAAAGATGGATGTGACAGAGTTGTGGTAGTTTTAACAAGACCGAGAGATTATATTAAAGGAAAGCAAAGTCATATGTCTCTCATAAAACATAGTTTGAGGAAATATCCAGAAACTTTTAAGAAAATAGAACAAAGAAATGAAAAATATAATGAAGCAGTTGAAGAACTCAAAAAAATGGAAAAAACTGGAGAGGTTTTGATTGTTGATCCGAAAGAATGTTTTGGAATAACAACTTTAAAAAAAGAAAAAATAGCTTCTAAAAAACTTTATGAATTGGGATATTCTGATGGAGAGAAAGTTGAGAAGTATCTTAAAAATTTTGAAAAATAAGTGTGCATAATTTTATGCACACTTTTTTAGACTATATATAGTATATATGAATTGATTAAACTATAAATAAACTATATTTTTAAATTAATAGACTGTAATAGATTACAAAGATTATTTTATATAATTTTTCCATGTTTTTATCATGTTTTCTATATCTTCAAAGGTTTCTTTTTTTAATAAAGAACTTCCGACAAATGCTGCATCGGCACCGGCATCATTTACCATTTTAAAATCTTCTTTTTCTGATATTCCTACTCCGCAGTATATTGATTGTTTGATTCCTTTTTTTCTTAAGTATTTTATTACTTCATTAAGTGTTTCATAATTTTCTTTGAAACCTTTTTTCCCTGGTTTAGCTTGTAAATAGACAAAGCCATTTGAGTTTAATGCATTTTGTACTTCTAAATCATCGAGATGATATTGTACATATGTTGATATTTTTAATCCTTTTTTTATTAATTCATTTTTTGTTTTTTCATCTTTATTTCCAACAAATATGATATCTTCAATTCCTGTTTCTTTGCATTTGTTTATGAATTTGTCCACACCGTATTCAATGATTGTATGTTCATAAGCTAAGATTAACATACCTACATTTTTGTATTTATTTCTCAATATTTGTATGTTTTCAAAGTATTTTTCATAGTTTGAACAGTTTTCATAGGCTTTTTTCATTCTATTTCCTATGAATTCGCTATCAAGAAAAGGATTATTTGTTGGAAGATCTATTTCTAATATGTCACAACCAGAATTTACATATACTTCTGCTCTTTTTAAACTTTCTTCTATATTTGGATATCCAAAAGATAAGTATCCTATAAATTTACAATTACTCATTTTTTTCCTCCATAATAAGCTTTTAATATTAATTTTTTCATCATATCAAAATCTGGAATTATTGGATTTGTTTTTGTACATCCATCATTTATTGACATTTGAGTTATTTCGTCTATTTGATTTTCAAATTTTTCATCATTTTTTATGTATTCTTTTAAATTTTTGGGGATATTCATTTTATCATTTAATTTTTTGACTTCTTCAAGAATACTTGTATAGTTTAATTTTTTTGCCAATGATTCATATTTTTCTTTAGCTTTTTCATCTTGCATATTGAATTCTATTATATAAGGTAATAGTATTGCATTTCCAAGCCCGTGTGGAACGCCATAAAGGCTTCCTATTGTATGAGATATACTATGCACTATTCCAAGAGATACATTTGTAAAAGCCATTCCAGCTATACATGATCCAAGGTGCATCATTCCTCTTGATTCAGGGTTTGGATTATTGTATGATTCATACATATTTTCAAATATCACTTCTATAGCTTTTTCAGAGAGAACATCGCTTAAGAAATTAGCTCTTTTTGAAACATAAGATTCTATAGCATGAGTTAATGCATCCATTCCTGTAAATGCAGCTACAGATTTTGGCATGCTCATGACCATTTCTGGGTCAAGTATTACTATGTCAGCTATTAATTGCATATCACTTACACCGCATTTTTTATGTGTATTTGGATCTGAAATTACTACTGAACGACTTACTTCACTTGCTGTTCCACTTGTTGTTGGAATAGCGGCTATTATAGCTTTGTTTCTCATTTTTGGTAAATTATTATGTAATGCTGTAAATTTTTCTATTGTGTCTACTTCTGGATGTTCATATAATACCCACATAGATTTTGCAGCATCCATTGCCGAACCTCCACCTATTGTTACTA
Organism: Oceanotoga teriensis; assembly: GCF_003148465.1. Classification (NCBI taxonomy): domain Bacteria; kingdom Thermotogati; phylum Thermotogota; class Thermotogae; order Petrotogales; family Petrotogaceae; genus Oceanotoga; species Oceanotoga teriensis. Next base: position 76,745 of record NZ_QGGI01000008.1, on the reverse strand, counting down.
TTAAATCAGGTTGAAATTCTAACATTTTTTTTGCCCCAGATTTAACTATATCAAAATCTGGATCTGGGTTTATTATTTCATCAAAGATTTTTACTTCAAATCCAGCTTCTAAAAGATATCTTTCTATTTTATTTAGTGAATCGCTATTTATTAAAAAATCTGCCGGTACTATATAAGCTTTTTTTCCTTTTAATGTTTTTAAATGTTCTAGAGAATTTTCACCGAACATTAATTGTTCTCCACCAAATTTCATTGGACGCATCATTTTTTGTTCCTCCTTTATTTTTTTATTATTTTCATCAATTCATTTACTTTTTCTAAATCTATTTTGTTTTCTGTTTTTAGACTTGTTCCAACTATAGCTCCATGAGCATATTTGAATTGTTCTTTTGCATTTTGGTTATTGAATCCACTTCCTATTATCACAGGGGATTTTATAGCATTTCTAACTCTTTTTATTGATTCTAGAGGTGTTTCGCCACCAGTATGAGAACCAGTTACTATTACAGCATCAGCACCACAACTTATTGCCATGTTTGCCGATCCTTCAATTGACTGTTCGGTTATTCTTGAAGTATATTTTACTTGTATATCTGCAAATATTTTTATATTTTCAGCATTTAACATTTTTCTATATTTTATAGCTTTATCACATACTGGTTTTATTATTCCTATAAATGAGTCTACTGTGTCTACGAATACTGGTATTCTAACGAAATCAGCATCAATAGCTTTTGCTATCGATAAAGCACTTTTATAATCGTTGAAAGCTGCATCTATACCTATAGGTATTTTAGTTTTAGATTTTATTACTGCAGAAACTGCTGATAAAGCTACAGATTGAGATAAATCAAGTGTTTCACTGTATGGCATATCTGCAAAGTTTTCTATCATTATTGCATTAACTCCGCCATTTTGTAATGCTAAAGCATCTTCAATACCTTTTTTATATATTTCTGGCATATTGTTTTTAAAATTTGCAGTTCCAGGTAGAGCATCTAAATGAACCATTCCTATTACAAAATTTCCATTTTTTAATTCTTCAAACCAATTCATTTTTTTCCTCCTCAATTTTTGCATATTTTACTATACCATTTAATACAACGTTTATTAGATCATCTTCGGCTTTTGTTCTTTCTTCGCCTTTTAAAAAGTCATTTAAGTTTTCTAATACTGTTGTCATAGTAACTATACAGCCTTTTATTCCCATTAAATTTGTTAGAGTTAATATTACACTTGATTCCATATCTATACCACTTATATTGTATTTTTTTAGATTTTCAAATGTTTTATTTACATTATTTTTCATCTTGTTTGATAGTTTAGATTCTTTCATTTGTGAGTAAAAACCATCCATGCTACATATTATTCCATTGTTATATTCAAGACCATATTCTTTTGAACTTTCATTCATTATTTCAACTAATTCATATGAAGCACATGAAGGATATGTTTTCGGTGCATATGTTGGGCTCGTTCCATCTTCTTTCATTACAGCAGAAGGTATTAATAATTTTCCCAATAAATCATCTTTTAAGCCCATTATTGTTCCAACTCTAACAGCAACTTCCATTCCACAGTTATACATTTCTTCTATTGCTATTGCAGCTGAAGGTGCACCTATACCAGTTGATGTAGCAGTTATTTTTATACCTTTGTAAAATCCTGTATAAGTTAAATATTCTCTATTTGAAGCTATTTTTTTACAATTATCTAATTTTGTAACTATTTTTTCTACTCTTCCTGGATCTCCGCATAAAACTACATATTTTGATATCTCTTCCGGGCTTACTTGTAAGTATAATGTTTTTTCCATGTTCAACCTCCATAATATTCTGTTAATCTTTTTTCAAGTCTTTTTTTGTCAGGAATATTTTCAAGACATCCTTTTTTTTCTATGATGAAAGAGGATATTGTAGATCCTATTTGAGCACATTTTTCATATTTTTCACCATTTAAAAATCCAAATATAAATCCTGCCATATAAGCATCTCCAGCACCAGTTGTGTCTAAAACATTGTTTGTTTTTATTATGTCAACTGAACTTTTTTTTATTTCATCATTTTCTAAATATATTATTTCTGCAGGTTTATTACCATGAGTTATTACGGCACATTTTAATTTTTTTGAGTCTTTAAATAGATTTTCTATTTTGCTTAGTTCACATATTTTTTCTATTTCTATTTTTTCGCTACCATTCATGAATATTATGCTTGAGTTATGTATTATTTTTTTTAAAAGGTCATGATCAAATGCATCAAAATCACATTTCATACCAAATATTATTGGAATATTATTTTTTATAGCTAATTCAGCAGCTCTTTTATTGTAATTAAATTCTCCGACGGTTATTACGAGATATGAGGCTTTTTTTATGAGCATTTCATCTATTTTTACTTTATAATCACTATCCATAGCTCCCTTATAAAATAGAGTTATATGATTTCCTTGAGGATCTTCTATTAAAAGTGATCCAGATGTATTCACGTTTTTAATTCTTTCTATTCCATCAAGATTTACATTTCTTTCTTCTAAAAAATTTTTAAATCCGGATGTTTCAAAATCATCTCCTACTCTCATCAGTGGTAAGGCTGTTTTTCCAAGGACAGATAATATTGTTGCTATGTTTACATTGCAACCACCCATATATACTCTTGAATAATCACCATTTTTTATTATCGTTGTTTTATGAAATTGAGGGGAATCATTTATATATATTATTCTGTCTAAACTTGGATATCCACAAGCGAGTATATCTATATTATTTGTCATATTTCACCTCTTTCAAGAAATTCTAAGGCTTTTTCTTTATTTATTACATGACCAAAATATTTATCTATATCTTTAAGATTTATTTCATGTGATAGTTGATCTTTTGATGAAACACAGTCTTCTATTACGTATGGAGTATAATCTAAATAATATGCATCATGAACTGTAGCTCTTATGCAATTATTTGTTTTTACACCTGTTATTAATAATTCTTTTATATTGTTTTCTCTTAGTATGAGATCTAAATCTGTTGAAAAAAATGCACTGTATCTTCTTTTAAATACTGTGTAATCTGATTTAAAGTTGAAATCTAAATCCTCAACTATTTCATCTCCACCAGTATTTTGTACACATATTGGTTCGAAATTTATAAGACTTTTATCAAATTTGTTTTCTCTATAAGAATGTCGAATGAAAATTATTAGACAGTTATTTTTTCTTGCAGATTTTATTATTTCATTTATATTGGGGATTATTTTTTTGTATGATTCATGGTATGCTTTTCCATTTTCATCACAAAAATCTTTTAGCATATCAACTATTATTAATGCTTTTTTAGTCATTTGTTATCCCCCTTTTGATCTTATTTTTTTTATTTTTGATACCTATAAAAGTTAATATTATTATTACAAATATAAATGGTATTGTTTGTATTAATGACCCAGGTACATCGAATATTTGTAATGAGATTTGGAATGTTTCTCCTAAACCAAATATAAAACTGAATAAATATGTACCAAGTGCAGTTCCTTTTCCACTGAATATTGCAGCAAGTGCAATGAATCCTCTTTCAGCAGTCATTTTTTCGACGAATAAATTTAAACTTTCTAAAGATAAATTTACTCCAGCTAATGCACAGTATAAGGAACTTAATAATACTGATATATATCTTATTTTGTTTACTTTTATTCCAACGGCTTTTGCGGCGTTTTCATTTTCACCAACTACCCTTATATGTAATCCTATTTTTGTATGTTTTAAGGTTATATAAGTTATCAATAACAATAAAAATGATACATAAACTATTGGTGTATGATTATTGAATATATCAGATATTATAGGTATTTTATTGAGTATTGGTACATCTATTGGATCGAGACCTATTATTTTATCTGAAGATAATATTCCCCTTATTCCAAACCATTGTTGAAGCCAAAAAGCTGTTATTCCATATGCAGTCATATTTACTGCAAGTCCAACTATGATAAAGTTTCCTTTTAAGGTTATTCCAAAGAATGAGAATATTAAACCTATTATTAAAGAAACTCCAAAAGCAGCCATTATTGCGAGTAAAGGACTTCCTGTGAAATAACTTGTAACAACACCCATAAAGGCTGCCATCAACATCATTCCTTCAAGAGCTATGTTTAAAACACCTGCTTTATGTGTAAAAAGTCCTCCTAAAGCTGCAAGAGCTATCGGAGTTGTAACTCTTATTGCTGTATGTAATATCTCCATCATTTTCACCTGCTCTTAATTTTTTTGAATCTTTTAACGGTGAAGTCAACCGCAAGGAAGAATATTATTAGACCTTGTATTACAGATATTATGGTTCTTGGAACATCTGCTAATAGTTCCATTTGAGCACCACCACTATAAAGTCCTCCAAAAAATATAGAAGAGAATATAACTCCTATTGGATTATTATTACTTAATAGTGATATTGTTAAACCATCCCATCCAAGCCCACTTGAGAATCCAGCAATAAATCTTTTATATGTTCCCAAAACTTCCATTGCTCCAGCAAGTCCACCAAGTGCTCCAGATAATGTTATTATGTATATTGTTTTTTTTGCTGTTTGCATTCCACATGATTCTGAAAAATTTACGTTTTTTCCCATTGATTCTATATCATAACCAAATGTAGATTTTTTAAACATTATATATATTAATATTGCAAATATTAAAGACAAAAATAATCCATAATGTACCATTGAACTGTCAAATATTTTTGGGATTACAGCAGATTTTTCTACCATTTCAGTTGCTGAAAATCCAGCATCTTTAGCTTTAAAAGGGAAAGATGCGAGATAGGTTGTTCCAAGTATTGCAACATAGTTTAACATTATTGAAGTAACCATCTCATTTACATCTAAAATCCCTTTTAAAATTCCAGGTATCATTGCAAATAAACCACCCGTTATCATACCTATTAAAAGAGCTATAGGTATATGTATATATGGTGGAAGACCGTGAAAATAAATTCCGGCAAGTGATGAACAAAATCCACCTATATATAAAGCTCCTTCAACTCCCATGTAAAATAGATTTGCTTTGAAAGCTATTGCTGTTGCTGTACCAGTTAAAATTAATGGTGTTGCATAGTATAATGTTGATAAAAAAGCTCTACCACTTCCAAAAGCACCTATGAAGAGATTATAAAAAGCTGATATTGGATTTATATTTGATATTAAAAGTATTATGCTTCCAACGAGAAAAGCAAGCAAGATTGGAATTATAAACTTCATTATATTGAATTTAAATATTTTTTTCATCATTATGATTCACTTCCTCGCTTAGTCCTGACATCATTAATCCTATTTTTTCTTTTGTGGCTTCTTTTGAGTTTAGTTCTCCTATTATTTTTCCTTTATACATTACTATAATTCTGTCACTTAAGTTCATTATTTCAGATAATTCAGAAGAAAATAATAAAATTCCCATACCCTTTTTTTTGCAGTTCATTATTTCTGAGTGAATGAATTCTATGGAACCAACATCTACTCCTCTTGTTGGTTGACTTACTATTAAAAGTTCTGGATTTTGACTTAATTCTCTTGCTATTATTATTTTTTGAGCGTTTCCACCTGATAAACAACTCACATTATCTTCAATTGAGTTAGTTCTTATATCGAATTTTTCTTTTAAAGTTTCACAGTGCTTTTTTATATCATTCCAATTAAAAATATGTAGTTTTGGTGAAGAATAAGAGTAATGATATCCGGCAATCATATTTTTATATATCGGCATATCAGAACATAAGCCATCTACGTATCTATCTTCTGGAATTATTCCTATTTTATGATTTCTTATTTTTCTCGGATCTTCACATGTTATTTCTTTATTTTTAAAAGTTATTTTTCCATTTGAGCATTTTATTATTCCAGATAGTATTCCGAGTAATTCTGTTTGTCCATTACCCTCAACACCAGCAATTCCAACTATTTCACCTTTTTTTACTTGTATGTTTATATTTTCAAGAAGAGATCTTGTTTTATTTTTTAATGAAACATTTTCAATAGAATATATATTTTCTCCTATTTCACTTTTAACCTTATCAACCTTTAAAATTACCTCTCTACCAACCATCATTTTTGCAATATCTTCTATACTTACTTCAGAAGTCTTTGCTTTTCCAACTATTTTACCTTTTCTTAAAACTGTTATATTGTCTGAAAAATCTTTAACTTCATTTAATTTATGAGTTATTATTATTATTGTTTTTCCTTTTTTTTGAAGTTTTTTTAAGTTGTTCAGCAATTCTATTACTTCTTGTGGAGTTAGTACGGCAGTTGGTTCATCGAGTATTAATATTTCAGCATTTTGGTATAATATTTTTAATATTTCAACTTTTTGTTTTTCACCTACAGAAAGGTCTTTAATTTTAGTATCTGCTGAGAATGAATAACCATATTCATCTATTAAATTTTGAACAAGTTTTTTTTCTTTTTCAAAATTTATGAACATTTTATTTTTTGTTATTTCATTTCCAAGAAAAATATTTTCAAAGATTGATAAACTTTCAACTAATTTAAAATGTTGATGAACCATTCCTATTCCATGTTTTATAGCATCTTTTGGATTTTTTATATTTATTTCTTTTCCTTTTATGAATATTTTTCCAAAAGAAGGAGTGTATAATCCATAAAGCATATTCATTAAGGTGGTTTTCCCCGCTCCGTTTTCACCAACGAGAGCGTGGAAATCACCTTTATATATTTCAAGGTCAATATCTTTATTTGCAAAAAAATCTCCAAATTGTTTTGTGAGTTTTTGGGTATTTATTATCATTTCCATTGAGAAACACCTCTTAAATTATTTTGCTGTAATATCTGTAACCTTTATTTTATTATTTATTATATCTTGTTTTATTTCTTCTAATCTTTCAAGATATTTTGCTGGAATATCATCTTTTGTATACTTCATTTCTGTTAAAGAAACACCTTTTTGTGCGAGTGCAGGGGTCATAACAGTATTATTTTGAAGTTTCCCATCTACAAGTTGTTTTATTATTTCATATATAGATAAATCTACTCTTTTTAGCATACTTGTTAAAATTGTTCCTGGTTTTAAATAATCTTGATCTGTGTCAACACCTATAGCATAAACATTTTTGTTTTCAGCTTCTTCGAAAACTCCTATACCAGTTCCACCAGCAACAGAATATATGATATCTACTCCATTATTTATTTGTGATGAAGCTATTTCTTTACCCTTATTAGGATCTCCGAAACTATTTGCATATCCTACTACTACTTGTATATCTTTATCTATGTATTTTGCCCCTTCTCTATATCCAACTAAAAATTTATCTATTCCAGGTGATTGAATTCCACCAATGAAACCTATTTTTTTGTCTGAATTTATTCTTGAAATTGATGTATCTGTAGTCATTAAAGCTGCAAGAGCACCAGCAAGGAAAGAACCTTCATGTTCTCCGAAAACTACCGATACAACATTTGGAACATCTACAACTTGATTGAATATTGCAAAGTGTGTGTCTTTATATTTAGGTGCAACTTCTTTTAAAACATCACCATGAGCATATTCCATTGTAATTATTAAATCGTATCCAGCTTGAGCTAAATCATTTAAGAATTTTTCGCCTTCGGCAGCATCTTTTGGTTCAATTACTTTTGTTTCTATGTCCATACCTTCTTTTGCTTTGACTAATCCTTGATAACCACTGTCATTCCATGATTTGTCTCCGAGTCCCCCTTGGCTTGTTATCATAGCCACTTTTATGCCATCTTTCTCGTCGCTTTTTTCACATGATACTAATAAAAATAACATTAACACGGATAATAAAATGAAAAAAACTTTCTTCATAAAATTCCCTCCTCATAAGGATAAATCTTTAATGATTTTGTTTTATAAAGTTTTTAAATATTTAAAATAAAAAACTTACAATTAGATTATAACGTTATAATGTTTAAAAACAAAATAGCATTTTTTCAAATAATAACCTTTTATGGCTAATTAATAAAAAAGAAATAGGTATATTAATAAAATTTGAAAAAATGCTTAAAAATGAGGTGGAAAATAAAATGATAGAGTTTGGAGTTGCATTGTATCCTGATGATATTAGTATATCACATGATATAAAATATTTGGAAATGGTTAGAAAATATAATTTTTCAGAACTTTTTTTATGTTTATTTTCTGCAGAAAATCTTGAGAATTCTAAGAGAATTATAAATATAGCAAAAGAAATGGGTTTTTTTATAACAGCAGATATACATTTCGATGTTTTTAAAGACCATGGACTTAATTATGAAGATATTTCTTTCATCAAAGAAATTGGTTTGGATGCTATTAGATTAGATAAAGGTTTTAGTGGTTTTGAAGAAGCTATGATGACTTATAATGATTTTGGTATATTTATTGATTTGAATATAAGTAGTGATTATAATATAGTTGAAAAAGTTTTAAATTATAGACCAAGAAAAAGTTTTTTAAGGGCGTCACATAATTATTATCCAAAAGATTTTACTGGATTGTCAGAAGAATATTATATTAAAAGTACTTCTTTTGCAAAACTGAATGGGTTAAAAACTTCTGGGTTTATTTTTTCACAAAATGGAGATTTTTCAATAAAATCATCTATTTCTAAGACACCTATGCTTGAAATGCATAGAAATTTTGATATAGTAACTCAGGCTAAACATTTAATAAATATGGAATTAAGTGATAAAATTATAATAGGAAATTGTTATGCAAAAGAAGATGAAATAAAAAAATTATCAGAACTTGAAGAATCTATTTTAAGCTTTGATATAATACCGATGAAAGGAATAAGTGATAAAGAAAAGGAGTATTTAGAATTTCCATTGTATACTTGTCGTGGAGATAATTCTGTTTATACTATAAGAACTTTAGAAGCGAGGAAGAAGATTAAAAATATATGTGTTAAAAATAATTCTTATGATATAAACAGAGGTGATATTTTTATAGATAATGAGAATTCTGAAGGTTATGAAGGAGAACTTTCTATAGCTTTGAAAAATATTAAAAATAATGGAAATATGAATGTATTGGCAAGAGTTAAAGAAGAAGAAATTTTTATGTTAAAATATTTAGATTCTTGGAAAAAATTTAATTTTAATTTTATGAAAGGGAATGGAGATTATGATAGGAATAGATAAGAATTCTGGGGTACCTTTATATAAGCAAGTTATGGATGATTTAGAGAGAAAGATAATAAATGGAGTTTATAAGATTGGTGAATTGATACCACCAGAACCAGAGTTGATGAGTGCTTATAATGTTAGTAGGATTACCATAAGGCGAGCAATTGATGATCTTTCTAAAAAGGGTTATCTTGATAAAAGACCTGGTAAAGGTACATTTGTTATAAATAAACATATAAGTATGGGAACACAAGAAAAAATAAAACTTAAAAGTTTTTCTCAAAAAATGAGAGATATGAATATAGAGCTTCATACTAAAATTTTGTCTTTTAAAAGAGTAAAAGTAGATATCAAATCTTTTGATAAAGCAATTCCAACTAATTCTCATTATTATCTTTTGAAAAGACAAAGAAGTATTAACAAAGAGATAATCATGGAATTTGATACATATGTATCTTGTAAATACGATTTGGAGGATTTACTTGAGAATCCAAAGTCTATAGTTTCTTTGTATGAAATTTTTAATGATAGAAATATAGTTTTGAGAAGATCTGTTGATTATATGGAGGCAATTTTAGGCAAAGATTTGCCAGATATGTCATTTGAAATAGAGGATAATATTCCTTTGCTAAAAAAAACAAGAGTTTCATATGATGTTGATGGGGATATGGTTGAATATACAGAAATTTATTATAAGCCTTCTAAATATATATACAGTAATGAATATATCTATATAGAATAAAAACTTAAATAGCTTAAGCTATTTAAGTTTTTTTAATATTCTCTATCTCCACCAAAAAATCCACCTATTATGTCTCCAGCAACAGTTCCAGAATTTCTTTGTTCGCCTCTATTTGAATATCCTGAAGCAGCGACTATTCTATCTGCAAGTCTTGAAAAAGGCAAGCTTTGAAGATATACAGTTCCAGGTCCAGAGAGTTTTGCAAGAAACATACCTTCCCCACCAAATAATGCATTTTTAAATCCACCAATAAATTCTATATCATAATGGATTGAATTTGAAAATCCTACTATACATCCAGTATCGACTTTTAATATTTCTCCAGCATTTAATTGTTTTTCTACTAAAGCCCCACCTGCATGTATAAAAGCCATTCCATGTCCTTGTAACCTTTGAAGTATGAATCCTTCACCACCGAATAGACCCGTACCTATTTTTTTTGTTAATTCTATTTCTATTTCAATACCATTTGCAGCACATAAGAAACTATCTTTTTGACATATAAAAGTACCATTGAAATCTGTAAGATTTAAAGGAACTATTTTTCCAGGATAAGGGGCTCCAAAAGCTACATGACCTTTTCCAGAACCATTTTGTACGAAGTTGGTTATGAAAAAACTTTCGCCTGTAAACATTCTTTTTAAACCTCTAAATAATCCTCCTCCTGTGTTTGTTTGCATCATTATATCATTTTCCATATACATCATTGCACCCGCTTCTGCTCTTACTCCTTCACCAGGATCGAGTTCTATTTCTACGAGTTGCATATCATCTCCAACTATCTTATAGTCTATAATATCAGCCATTTTAATCCCTCCTAATTATCTTTTATAAAATTATACTTTATTTTTTTAAAATTAGGAAGGAAAGATATTATTGTTTATTTAATAAATTTTCTTTAAACGCTTTTAAGTTTTCTTCAATACTTTTATTTTCTTGTAAATAAACTTGTATTTTTGATCCTTCAGCTGCCATTGTAGCATTTTTACCAAGTGGTGGAGCTATTATTATATTTACATTTTGTTCTGCTAAAAATTGTATTGCTTTTGGTCCCGCACCATGTTCTGTATTTGAATTATTTTTTATGAAATTAAAATCTTTTTTTTCATCATCAAATATTACAAAGTATTCAGATCTTGCAAATCTATCATCTACTAAAGATTCTTTTTTATTTTCTTTTGAACATAAAGCTATTTTCATGATATTTCCTCCATTAAATTATTAAATATATTTATTATATCTTCTTTAGCTTTAGAATCATATTCGATTATACTTTTTTGTTTTTGTGTTGCTTTCAAAACAGTTTCATCAAATGATATATTGCCAAGAAGTTTTATACCATTATCTTTACAAAATTTTTCTATTAGTTCAGTGTTCTGAATGTTTAGGTCAAATCTGTTTATAACAATTCCAAACTCTCTTTTAAAATGTTTGGTTGTATCTATTATTCTTTTTAAATCATGAATACCTGACTTTGTTGGTTCTGTAACTATTATTACATAGTTTACGCCTGTTATTGAAGAGGTTGCTGGGCATCCCATTCCAGGAGCTCCATCTATTATTATATAATCTGTTTTTTCTTCTTTTGATACTTCGATGGCTTTTTTTCTGATTTCTGCAACAAGACCTCCAGAGGTTTCTTCTCCAGGTTCTAAAGAACCATGAATTACTTTCATTTTTTTATTTTCAGATAAATAGTATTCTCCCGCTCTATTATCTATTAATTCTATCGCTTTAACAGGACATTTTAGAACACATAAATTGCATCCTTCACATGAATATTCATTTATTTTGAATTCTTCATTTATAAAATCAATAGCATCAAATCTACATAATGTTTGACATTTTCCGCATTTTATACATTTGTCTTGTTCAATGAAGGCTTTTTTTCCACCATAGTAATCATATTGTTTTTTTAATTTTGGATTCAAAAGTAAGTATAAATTTGAAGCATCAACATCACAATCAGCTGCTGTGTTATTTTGAAATAAAAAATTCAAAGCACCGCTCAATGTAGTTTTTCCAGTTCCGCCTTTTCCACTTACAATAGATATTTGCTTCATTGGACAACACCTATCTTATTTAAAATATTTTGAAATATTATTTTGTATTTATCGTTTTGTGAAATTAATTCACCTTTTGAATACATCAAAGCTATTTCTTTAGAAAAAGGTATTTTTTCGAGTATTTCTATATTATTTTTGTTTAAATATTCTTCTATTTCGGTGTAATCTTTGTCATATCTATTTATTATTATACCCATTTTTAATCCCATTTTTTGACATATTTCAATTACAGACTTCATATCATGAAATCCAAATGGAGTAGATTCAGTAACTATTATTGCATAATTCATATTTTTTAATGTTTCTACAACTGAACATGAAGCACCTGGAGGAGCATCAAGTATTTGAAGATTTATATTTTTTGAATGTTTTTTTAAAGTTCTTATTATCTTTACACCAGAAGGTTCTCCTATATTTAATAGCCCTTGACCAAAGTATATATTATTCTTTTGACCATATTCAATAGTTCCAATAGATTTTTCTTTTTCTGATATAGCTTCATGCGGACATACTATTGAACATACTCCACAACCATGGCATAAAGAATTGAATACCATTACTCCATGATTAAAAACGTTTATAGCTCCAAATTGACAACTATCTGCACATAAACCACATTTTGTACATTTTTGATTATCTATTTCTGGGACTAATAAATTTATTTTTTCTTTTTTATTGAATTCAAAATTAAAAAAAATATTTGAATTAGGTTCTTCAACATCGCAGTCCAAAAGTTCTATTTTGGTATATTTAGACAAAATATTGGTAAGGTTGGTAGAAACCAAAGTTTTACCAACCCCACCTTTACCAGATAAAACGGCAATTTTCAATTTTATTCAAACTCCTTATTATTTATATTTCTCCAACCTCTACCATTTTTGCTGCATCTTTTACCTCTTCTTCCTGTAAATTCTATGTTTTCGTTTCTTAAACTATTTTTTCTTCTACCTGTGCATTTTTCACCGTTTCTTCTTCTTCCATCACCGAAAGGTCCTGTTCCATCTCCATTAGGCATAAGAAATCCTCCTTTTTAAATCAGATAATTTTTATTTGATATGTATATATATTATATATAAAAAAATTATATATATCAAATAAACATATAAAAAGATTTTTTTGTTTAATTGGTAATAATTTCTTATAATAGTCTCTAATCTAGAATAATTAGAAATGAAATATATTTTTTTTTGTGATATATTTATTTTGTATATAAAATTATGGAGGTAATAAATATGAAAAAATTAGCTATGCCTTTGTTGGATGATAATGGAAAAGATTCTGTTATTAGTGAACATTTTGGCCATGCTCCTTATTTTGGCTATATAACTTTAAAAGATGAAGGATATGATATAGATATTCAAAAAAACCCGTTGTCTGAACATGCACCTGGTCAAATTCCAGGACTTATGAAAGAAAATAATGTGGATGTTATGGTTGTGAGAGGAATTGGATCAAGAGCTGTTGAATTTTTTAATCAATTTGATATAGAAGTTTACAGAGGAGTGAGCGGTAATCTTAAACAAATAATGGAAGATTATTTAAGTAATAATCTTGAAGATGATGAAACTTATGGATGTAATCATGATCATCATCATTGATGAAAATTTAAACCCTATAAGTCTATTGTGAAAATAGAAAACTAATATTTATTATTAGTTTATGAATCCAGAGTATTTAAATGCTCTGGATTTTTTATTTTTTATTATTATTTTTGTTATCTTTAATTGATAGAATTGAATTACAAATATTTTTGGAGGTGTTTTATGAGATTAGTAATGCCTGTTTTAAGTGATGATTCTATAAAATCAAATATAAATGAAAATTTTTCAAAATCAGAATATTTTGCTTTTGTTGACCTTGAGAGTGAGTCATCGAGAATAAGTGTTGTTGAAAATCCTCATAAAGATGATGAAGATGAAAAAGTAGCTAAATATATAGGTGAAAATCAAACAGATGTTGTAATTGCTGATTCTATAGGTGAAGATATGTGTAAACTATTAGCTGAATTTAAAATTAAGGTTTTTTATGATGCTAAAGGAACTGTTGAAGAGGTTGTTAATCAGTTTATTCAAATGTTGATGAGCCAACAAAGTAGTTGTGGTGGATGTTCTGGATGCGGTGATGGAGAACATGAACATGAAGGCGGATGTTGTGGTTCAGATGAAGGTGGATGTTGCGGACATTAATTTATAAGTCAATCTTTATAAAAATAAAGATTGACTTTTTTTATTGTATAAACTATATTTAATAAAATTATAATATTGAATAAAATAATGTTATATATAAGAATAGTTTTAATATAGTTTTAAGAATAGTTTGTGAAAAGATTTAGCGTTTTATGGTATAATTTATTTGAAAATAAGATATAATAAAAAGTATATATAAATTAAAAAGTTCACAAAATTTCATTATAAAAGAGGGATGTTATATGAATAAAGAGTCTATGTTTAGGATAGGTAGTTTTAACATTCGATATCAGAATGAAGATGATATAGGTTTGACTTCATGGGTAGTTAGAAAAAATAAGGTTTTAGAACTTATTAGATTTCATGATATTGATATAATAGGCCTTCAAGAAGTTTTGAAAGATCAATTGATATTTTTAAAAAATGGTCTTAAAGGATATGATTATGTCGGAGTTGGAAGAGAAGATGGAGAAGAAGAAGGGGAGTTTGGACCAATATTTTTTAAAAAAGATAAATTTATACTCGAAGATTGGGGAGTTTTTTGGCTTTCGGAGACTCCTGAAGTTAAAGGCAGTATGGGATGGGATGCAGCTTGTATAAGAATAGTAACATGGGCAAAATTTAAAGTTATAAAAACAGGAGATAGTTTTTATTTTTTTAATACTCATCTCGATCATGTTGGGAAGGAAGCTATGGAACAAGGCACTTATCTTTTATTGGATAATATAAAAAATATTGCAAATAAATTTCCAGTTTTATTGACCGGAGATTTTAATAATACTCCTAACAGTGAGGTTTATAAAATTCTTACAAGAAAATCTGAAAATTTTGTCAAAGATTCGAGATATATGAGTATAAATGAACATTACGGTTGTGATTTTAGTTTTCATAATTTTAAAATTTTAGAGATATTTGAAAATATTCAAAAAGGACTCATAAGTGATTTTCCTCTCATTGATTATATATTTATAAAAAATAATGTTAAAGTTATAAATCATGCTATTTTGCCGGATAATTGGAATGGAGTATATCCTTCTGATCATATGCCAGTGATAATAGATATAGAACTTTAATAACTTTTAAAAAAGACATCTGAATTTTTTCAGATGTCTTTTTTTTTGGTAAATATTTTCACTTCTATGGTGAAAATATTTATTTGATTAATTTTTTTGTTTTTCCTATAATTTGATTATATATTTTATTCTGAAGGAGAGATGTATATGGAAGATATAAATGTTTTATTAGTTTGTGGTTCTGGAGCATCCAGTGGATTTATGGCAGCTAATATAAGAAAGCAAATAAAAAAAGTTATAACATCAATAGATGAAGTTGACAAAATTGAAAAATCTGATTTATTAATTTCAATAATTCCAATATTTGAAAATATTCCTAAAAATACAGTTATTATAACTCCTTTTATAAATTATAAAGATATAGATATGATAAAAGAAAAAATAGAAAAAATTAAAATAAATAAAAAAAAGATAAGACTTAAAAGACATTTGGTAAAAATATCAAATCCAAAATTTTTTTATAGAAATTTAGAGTTTAAAAATGATAAAGAAGCTTTGAGATTTATGACGAAAATTATGGAAGAGGAAGGATATATAGAAAAATCTTATTACAATGAAATTTTAGAGAGAGAAAACAGAGCCTCAACAGCTTTTGGACATATAGCTGTTCCGCATTCAATGAGAATGAATGCAAAAAAAACAGGTATATTTATTTTATTAAATGAAAAATATCCTATTAACTGGAATGGACAATTAGTGAAAATAGTTTTACTTTTTGCTATTAATGAATATGAGAGAGAAATATTTTACGATGTTTATGATAATTTGATAGTATTATTGTTAGAGGAAGAAAATGCTTATAAATTAACAGAATGTGTTACATACAAACAATTTATAAAAGAAATAATAAGGTTGATAAAATAAAAGAGATATGCAATTGCATATCTCTTTTATTTTGAATATAATATTTTATCAAAACTTATGCTTAAAATTTCCCAATCATTATTTGAATATTTCATCATTATATTTAAGTAACCAATTCTATCCGCATGATAAAAACCTGATACTCCGAATGATATGTTTATTATGGATCTATTAAAATTTAATGTATTTATTTGTGAAATTCCTCCTATCATCAAGGATGTATTTTGATTTATTAGGGTTCCATTTTCATCATAAAGATTTTCATTTATATATTTAGTTTTCTTATTATTTAAGTCTATAATAAAATTAAATTCATTAATTGAAAGTGATATTTTAAAGTCATTTAAAAAGTATCCTTTTATATTAAATCTATTTATGTTAGAATCAAAAATAATTTTTTTTGATTTTAAATCTATTATAGATACATTTTGATAGTTTCCACTACCACCAGTATAGTTTTTTATAATTATTTTTGGATTTGATTCTTTTTCATTATATATATTTATTTCTGAATCATATCCGCCATTTATGATGTTTTCAATTATATTTATGTTTTTATTATTATAGATGATTAATTTTAAATTATCGCTGTAAATATCTGTTTTAGATGATTTTTCACCTATCAAAATTATTTTTTCTATTTCATCATCTTCATCTATATTTTTATTTAAAACATCTAACACATAGTTTTCATTTTTTAATTCTAAGTTTTTATCTATGAATTTATCTCCAATGAAAAGAAGATTTCTTGAAAATATTGTTAATGAAAGTATTAATAATAAAAAGATTAATATTTTTTTCATAAAGTTCCCTCCATATAATAATTTTGTTAAATAATTATACAATAGATTTATTATATTTTTCTTAATATATTTTCATTTTTATTATTTATATTATATATTGTATAATTAAATTTATAAGTGATAATTTTATAATATGATTTTAACTTTTTTTGTTTTTTATAATATAAAATTGAAATATAAAAGTTTTTATAAATATTATAAGGGGGAAAAATTATGAATAAGGATATATTATTACCTGGAATAAAGTTGAAAAAAGGTGAAGTTACATCTAAAGTAATAGTTTGTGGAGATCCAGAAAGAGCAGAAAAAATTTCTGATATGTTAGATAATAAAAAAGTATTGAATAAAAGTAGGGAATATTGGTCTTTTTATGGTGAATATAAAGGGGTTCCTTTAACCATAACTTCTCATGGAGTTGGTGCGAGTGGGGCTATGCTTGCTTTTATAAGTCTAATAAAAGGTGGAGCCAAACATATTATAAGAGTTGGTACATGTGGAGGATTGAAAAAAGAAGTTAAAGCTGGAACTATAGTTGTTGCAACTGCGGCTTCAAAGGAAGAAGGTGTATCAAATATATATGTTCCAGAATCTTTTCCAGCAGTAGCTGATTTTGATGTTTTAAATGCATTGATGAAAAGTGCAGAAGATAAAAATGTAGAAGTTTTTAAAGGAATAATTGTAACTCAAGGTGCATATTATTCAGGAGTTATGCCAACAAATACGGAATTACAAGCTAAAGCAGGAGCAATTGCCCTTGAAATGGAAGTTGCAGCTTTGTATACAGCTGCAAGTATGTTCGATGTTAAAGCAGGTTCTATTTTATCGGTTGATGGTAATGCATTGGATGTTTTAGATGCTGCAGATGAATGTGAACAAGATCCAGATTTACTGACTAAAACTGTTGATAAAACTATAGAAATTGCATTAGATGCTATAATCAACATTTGAGGGGGGATATTTTGTTTAGAGCAGATAAGAATTTAGCTTTCATGCTTAGATATGAAAATGTGGCATGGTATGAAAATGAAAAAGTAAAAATTTTAGATAGAAGAGTTTATCCAAATGAAATAAGATATGAAATTTGTAATAATCATCAAGATGTATCAAAAGCTCTTAAAGATATGGTTACTCAAAGTGGAGGACCTTATATAGCAGTTAATATGGGAGTGGTACTGGCTGTTAATGAAGCTAAAAATTTTTCTGATGATGAATATATAGATTATGTTGATAAAGCTGTTGATACTTTATGTCATTCAAGACCTACTACTGTTGAAAATATGAAAAAAGCAGTTTTTAATTGTCATAAAAAGGCTTTAGAAATGGTATCTGATAGAAAAAATGCAGTTGAAGAAGTTCTAAAAGTAGCAATAGATGAAGCAAATAAAAAATATTTGAGGTATGAAAAAGT
Organism: Oceanotoga teriensis; assembly: GCF_003148465.1. Classification (NCBI taxonomy): domain Bacteria; kingdom Thermotogati; phylum Thermotogota; class Thermotogae; order Petrotogales; family Petrotogaceae; genus Oceanotoga; species Oceanotoga teriensis. Next base: position 58,481 of record NZ_QGGI01000008.1, on the reverse strand, counting down.
TGCTAAATATTTGTATAAAAAAATTCCTAAAAATGGAACTATAATGACTCAATGTTTCGGAGAAACCGTTGTTGGGATGTTGATGAGGCTTTGTAATGAAAATAATAATAGAATAAAAGTTTTTAGTGCTGAAACAAGACCTTATTTTCAAGGATCTCGGCTTACAGCGAGTGTTATTCAAGATATGGGGATAGATGTGACTGTAATAACAGATAATATGCCAGGTTATGTTATGAAAAAAAAGGGTGTAGATCTTTTTACTTCTGCTGTTGATGCAATAACTATGGATGGACATGTTGTAAATAAAATTGGAACTTTTCAAATAGCACTTTGTGCAAATTATTGGAATATACCTTATTTTGCTACTGGAATTCCTAATAAAGAACATCCAACTATTGAAACTATAAAAATAGAAGAAAGAGATGGTGATTTTGTAACTCAAGCAATGGGAATTAAAACCGCTATGGAAGGTGTAAAAGGTTATTATCCTTCATTTGATATAACTCCACCTAAACTTGTTTCTGGGATAGTTACCGATAAAGGTATTTATTCACCTTATAATCTTGAAGATTATTTTGAAGAATAAAATATATAAAACAATTGAAACTATTGAGTATTGTTCTGAAGATATAGAAAAGATTTTTAAATGAAATAGAAACTCCAAATTAGATACTGTAATTTATCACAATATCTTTTTTGGAGTTTTTTTATAAATTTTGAAAAGTAAATTTAGAAAAAAATGAAATTATTAAAGATGATAAAAGAGATATTATTAATACTATCCAAGGAGTTGAAATCCAATTTTGAAATAATATTCCATATAAAGCTTGACCAATAGGCATTGCACATAATGATAAACCTAAAAGACAAGATATAACCTTTCCAGAAATTTCAGTAGGGGTTTGAATTTGAACAAAAGTAATCATTTGTATGCTGAACATTGTTGCAAATGTCATTATAGAAAATCCCATGATAGAAATAATTATATAGTTTATTATTATAGATTTAGAGATAATTAAAGTTATTATCATTGGAAAAATAGAAATTGTAGCTCCAAGTAAAAGATAATAAGATTTTTTTATGTTCAATTTTGTATTTAAAATACCGGTAACAATTCCACCAAATATAGAACCTATTCCTAAAATACCTTGTGTAATTCCATATAGATTATCACTTAATTTTAATGTTTTTATAAATATTGATGGAATTCCAACGATTAACATTGATGACATGAATAAATTGAATAAAGATATTATCAATATACTTTTCCATAATATGGGTTTTTCTTTTATCATGAAGTTAAAACTTAAAGATAGATCTTTTTTTAATATAGAAAAGGTTTTTTCTGAATAAGTACTTTTTTTAAATGGGATTATTATAAATAATTCTAAAATAGCAGAAAATAAAAAACAAATTATACTAACTATTAAAATAGGATTTATTCCATAAATTCCGAAAAGTATTCCACCTATTATAGGACCTGAAAAATTGGCTAAAGAATTTACAAGGTTTATAATAGAATTTCCTTGCATGATTTTATCTTTTGAAACTATCAATGGAATACTTGATTGGACAGTAGGATGATAAGTTCCCTGTATACCATATAAAATAATCAAAGTTATTATTAAACAGGGGATTAAAGATATATGATTATATATTATTGTATAAATAAATATTATAAAAGCTGTAAAAAAATCTAAAAATACCATTATATTTCGTTTGTTTTTTCTATCTGCAATTACTCCTCCTATTAATGACATTATTATTAAAGGTATAAATGATATTGCTGAAACTATTCCAAATAATGATATAGATTCTGTGATTCTTAATAAATATAGTGGAAGAGTAAATCTTAAAATAGAGTTTCCAAATAAAGAAATTATTTGTCCTATAACAATGAATATAAAATTTTTATTCATTAAATATCTCCTTTTAATACCGACCGTAGGTATGTATAATGTTTTTTTTATAACTGTCAAATTAATTGACAGTTATTTATTTGATAATTCATTTAATTTTACTATTTGATCATACATAGTTTGATCAAAAATATCTATATTTATTTTTTTAAGTAAATAATCATAAAACTTTATTTTATTCAACATTTCTTCATTTGTGTTTTTATAGACTAAAGGATTTAGCCATATATTTGAAATTAATATCATTATTTCTGATAATTCTTTTGGATAATTTGTTTTAATAGATCCATCTTTTATTCCTTCTTCTATTATTGGTTTTATGTAATTTGGGGCTGTATTTTCTATAATTTCTTTCATTTGCAATGCAAGAATATTTGGATTATTTAACAATTTGGGTGCAACTGAAAACATTTTATTTTGATTTGGATTTTTTAAAGAAATAGAGAACATTTTTTTCAGTTTTTCTAACCCATTTAAATTTGAATCATTTTTTATGTCCATCATAATTGTATTTGTTGATGAATAAATTTTTTCTGCAACGGAATTTAAAATATCTTCTTTAGACTTAAAATGATAGTAAATAGCGCCTTTACTAAGCCCATCGAGATTATTTACAATTTCTTGAATAGAAGTATTTTCATATCCTTTTTTTATAAATAGTTCTAAAGCTACATCTAATATATTTTCAATTGTTTTTTCTGGATACTTATTTCTTGATATAAAAATCACCTCCTTTTATACAAACATACCATTAGTATGTTTATGATATCATTTTATTTTTTTAATGTCAAGTTTATTATTTTAATTATGATTGTGAAATTGTTCTCTAATACATGACTTTTAAACATCTTCTTTACTGTTTATAAATGACAAATATAGTAGAATTATAGTGTAAAGCATTTTATTATTTTTAGAGGTGATTTTATGAATACTAATATAGTTATTTCTCCTGGTAAATATATTCAAGGTTATGGTGAACTTGAAAGAATTGAATCACATGTGAGTTTTCTTGGAAATACACCTTTTATCGTTGCAAGTCCTTCTGGAATGAGATTGACAAGAGATATTGTTGAAAATAGTTTTAAGAATAAAGGTAAGAATTGTTTATTTGAACTTTTTAATCGTGAATGTTCTAAAAATGAGATTAATCGTTTAAAAGAATTATGTGAAAAAAATAACTGCGATTTTATTATAGGAATAGGTGGAGGTAAAGCTCTTGATACAGCTAAAGCTTTAGCTTTTTATATGGAAATGCCTGTTGTTATAGTTCCAACTATTGCTTCTACTGATGCTCCATGTAGTGCTCTTTCAGTTTTATACACTGATGATGGAGCTTTTGAAGAATATTTGATTCTTCCAACTAATCCATCAGTTGTTTTGGTTGATACAAAAGTTGTTGTTAATGCTCCAGTTAGATTGTTGGTTGCAGGTATGGGTGATGCTTTGGCAACTTATTTTGAAGCACGTGCATGTAAAGCTTCTAATTCAAAAACTATGACAGGTGCTTTGACGAGTACTTCTGCTATGGCTTTAGCAAAACTATGTTATGATACTTTAATAAATGAAGGTCTTAAAGCTAAATTGGCAGTAGAAAAAAAGGTTTGTACATCTTCTGTTGAGAAAATTATAGAAGCTAATACTTATTTGAGTGGTATTGGATTTGAGAGTGGGGGACTTGGAGCAGCACATGCTATACATAATGGATTTACTGTTTTAGAAGAATGTCATAATTTATATCATGGGGAGAAAGTTGCTTTTGGTACTTTAACTCAATTAGTTTTAGAAAATGCTCCTACTAAAGAGATAGAAGAAGTTATGAGCTTTTGTGTTGATGTAGGGTTACCAATTACTTTAGAAGATCTTGGAATAGAAGAGATTAATAAAGAAGCTTTGATGAGGGTTGCAGAAGCTTCTGCTGTTGAAGGTGAAACTATTCATAATATGCCTTTTGATGTGACTGCAGATGATGTCTATGCAGCTATTTTAACAGCTGATAGTTTGGGAAAGCTGTTTAAAGGTAATTAATAAAGGCTTTTGGGATAAAGAGAGTCTGCTTATGCAGACTCTCAATTATTTTATTTTACCTACTGGAGCCATATAGATTGTAAATTCTTCTTTTCCATCTAATTTTAAAAGTTCATCAGATTTTGTTTGTGAGTAAGCTCCTATTGCACATGTTCCTGCATTTATTAGTTCAGATGATAAGTATAAATTTTGACATATATGGCCAGCATCTAAAGCTATTATTTTATGTGAGAGGATTGAATATCTCCATTCGGTTCTGTAAGGTGTTACTGTCCATATAAAGTCTACCGCAGATTTAATGACCATTCTTTGTCCTAAAGCAGCTTCTAGCATTTGTTCATCAAAATTTCCTGTTTCTATTTTTAATAATTTGTGTTCTAAAGATAAGTATCTGTATAGTCCTTGTTCGAGGTTTTCTACATTTCTTATATATAGATATGTTTCAAAAGGATGCCTTGCACCTGCCGATGGAACTGTTTTTAATGCGGCATAATTATTTTTTATTATTTCTTTAGTTCCCTGTGTCGACCATAACAAAAAAGAGAGTTCTTTTAAACTTAAAGGTTTATCAATGAATGTTCTATGACTTTTTCTATTTTTTATTAAATCTTTTAAGTTTATTTCGTCAAAATCAAATTCTTCTTCTGGTGTTAATTCAATTATTTCTTTATTTTTATCATATTCTTTTTCTAATGCTGGCTGAGGTATTTTTTTGTTTTGATCTGATTGAAAGTTTTCTTCTATTTCATCATGATGAGATTTTAAAAATTTTCTTCCATTCTTTATTGCTTCATTTAAGTTCATTTTTATCCCCCTTTTTATTTATCAAGATTTTAATATGGTTATTCCTATCAATCCTTTTCCTGTGTGTGAAAGAAGCGAAGGATTGATTTGTTCTGTTTTTATTTTTTCAATTTCTATACCCTTGTTTATTAGTTTTTGTTTTATTTTTTCTATTGTAGACATGGTTGTTTCTGTGTCATCTGTTCTGCCTATATATAGTTCTTGTGGAATGTTTCCATCTAACCATTCTATCATTTTATCTACCATAGTTGTTTGAGCTCTTTTTAATCCTCTTTCTTTTGACACTGTATAGTATATACCTTCATTATTTACCGATATTATGGGTTTTATATTTAAGAATTCTCCTATTGTTGCCGATACTTTTCCAATTCTTCCACCTGCTTTTAAATATTTTAATGTAGGAATAGTATACATTATATTTATTTTATTACCTATTGAATTTTTTATTTCTTTTACTATTTCTTCAAATTGAGTGTTTTTTTCTATTAAGTTTAAAGCTTTTTTTACCAGTAACCCCGATCCTAAAGAGACGCTTTTTGAATCTATTAGTTCTATTTTTATGTCTTTAAATTCTTTTTGCAGATCTTTTTTTACATTTGTGAACATATTATATGTACCGCTTAGTTTGCTGAAGACATTTATAGATATTATTTTTTTGTATCCTTTTGAAATTAGTCTTTTGAATGCTTCTGAGATATCACTGTATGAAGGTAAAGATGTTTTTGGGAATCCACCTTCATCCATAAATTTTATCACTTGTTCATTTTGAATTTCTTTTCCATCTCTATATTCTTTTTCGTTTAATATTACTTTAGCAGATATTACTTCTAAGAATTCTGTATTTAATATTGAAGATGGTACATCACTTGTAGTATCAGATATTATTCCTATCATTTTTTCACTCCCTATCTTTAATTTAGGTGAAATTTTTTTTGAAATTCTAATATTATATTTGTTGAATTATTTTTTTGTTTTTTGTCATTTAATTTGAAAATTGGGTATTTTTCTTTATTTTTTGTTGTATTTAATTCATAATTTAGATTTAATTTTTCTAAATTTTTTAGAAATGTGGTTTCAAATTGTTCATCTTTTGTTAGGTTTCCAAAAGTTAAATAGGTGTATTTCCCATTTGTTATTAATGCTGATTTTATTAAATTGCCCTCACTTGGTGGAGGTATTACTTCTATTTCTTCTATATTTTTTTGAATTTGTTCTGGAAATTTTAATATTCCAAGATTTGAAAAACCTGTGGTGTAATTTTTTTCTCCAAATATTTTATATATATAAGGCATTCCAATATCTTTTATTTTTAAAGGAAATATACTGAATAATATGTTTTTTTGATTTTTTACATTTCTGGTTATTATTGGATTTAAATATTTTTTATCTGTATTTTGTCTTATATAATTTTTTGTATATTGAAGTATTTCATCAAATGTGAATTCTCCGAGTCTTGGATCTATTGTAGGAGTTATACTTATAAAAAAATTTTTCATAGTTTTTGATGGATATATATTTCTAAGATTTACAGGAATATTTATTGAAACAGGTCTTTTTTTATATTTATTTTTTTGGATTATTTCTATTATTGAGTTTATTTGCAAAGCCGTTATTAATTCTGTTATTGAGGCTGATAGTTCTTTCGATTTTTTTAATAGTTTATCTGTTTCTATTTTTGCGGTTGTTACCGAATATATTGATTCTTTATTTTTTTTAAATGGAAAATGGAAAGCTGTTTTTCCTATTTTTATTCCAGGAATTTTTCTTTTATAATATTTTTGAAAAGAGTCTTCTGTTTCTTCGGATATTTGTATATCTGAAGGTATATTAATTTTTATTTGATCTTTAATTTCAAAATATTGTGCTAATAACAATTTTAAAAATTCTATAGCTCCATTTCCATCTGTTAATACATGTGACATTTCTAGAGATAGTTTGTTATTATAATATAGTATTCTTAATGGCACAGATTTTGATTTTTTAAAATTAAAGTTCATACATGGATAATATGTTTCTTTTTGTATGGGTATATTTTTGTCTGTTTCTTCGAGGTAATACCAAAATAGTCCCCTTTTTAGTCTTACTTTGAAGTATGGATATCTTTTTAAAGTGTTCTTTAGGGATATTTCAAGTATATTTATATTTATATTTTGTTTTAAATATACAGATATTCTGAATATTGTTGTTGCTTTTGATGATATTGTTGAAGAATATAATTTTCCAGCATTGTCTAATTTGAACCATTTTTTATTTAAATTCATCTTAAATCACCTTATTTTTAGAGTTCTTTTTTTTGTATAAACCAACTGTTTATTATAAATAGTGCTATTATTATTGATAAGTCTATTATTATTTGCATTAATATGTTTTCATTGAATAATATGAATTTTAACATTTGTCCAAACCATATTCTTAATATCCTTATAGATGAGAATACAGATACAAAAGCTATCAATATTCCACTTGTTATCCAACCTATTAAATGATGATTACTTATCGTTAGAAAATCAACAAAATACATTAGTACGAGATATGCAAAAGTTTGATATATTATACATCCTATTAATCCAAAGTTGAACCATCCAAATATATCTAATAGATTTATATAAGTTAATGAAGTGTTTATTAATAAGTTTTTTTCTATGAAATAAAAAAGTATGTTTAGTAGGGCTGTTATTATAGAAACATTTGTATAGAAAAATAGCTTTCCATATTTGAAATCTTCTTTTTTCATACCAAGATTTAAGAATTTTCTGAAATTTTTTATAGAGGTGAATATTGGAAACATCACAAGATTCATAAGAAAGAAGTTTCCTATTCCTATTATAATACTATCTGTGCTTTGTATTATTAGCATTATTGCCATTTGGATTAATTGAGATAAAGATACCATAAAAGTTATGGTTAATGGTAGTTTTAAGTTTTCTATATTTATTTTTGAAAAGTTTATATATCTATTCATTAGTTTTTCCTCCAACCATTTTTCCAAATAGTTTTTGTAAAGATATTTTTTCTATATTGAAATTTCCAGTCAAATTTTGAGTGTTTTCATCATATAATGTTGCATGCATGTAGTTTGAAACATATTCTTTGCTTAATATATTTAAATCTTTTATGGCGTTTTCAACTTCTTTTGCTTCACCTATTATGCTAAATGATTTTTCATTTATGTTTTCGATAGTTTCGTTTAATATTATTTTTCCAGAATTCATAATCATTACTTTTTCACAATAATTTGCTATTTCATCTATAAGATGTGTCGATATTATTATTAATTTTGGAGATCTTTGATAGGATTCTATTATAGATTCATAGAATTGTTCTCTTAGTATTGAATCGAATCCAAGCATTGGTTCATCTAATAGCGTTATTTTGGAGTTGCTACATAAAGCTATTATTGAATTTGTTATTGTTTGCATTCCAAAAGAAAGTTTTTTGAATTTTTGATTTAAATCCAAATTAAATTTTTCAGAAAGTTCATTGGCGAGTTCATAATCCCAGTTTTCATAGAATGTAGAGGATATTTTGTATAGTTCTTTTATTGGTTTATTTAATTGCTTTACTTTTTCTTCAATGAAGCATAGATTTTTTGGTATTTGACCTTTTGGGATTTTTATATTATCTATATATATGTTTCCTTCATATTTTGGTATATAACCACTTATTATTTTTAATAGTGTTGTTTTTCCCGCTCCATTTCTTCCAAGTAAACAATATATTCCATTGCTTTCTATTGAGATATTTAAGTTATTTAATACTTTTATTTTTTTAAATTTTTTAGTGAGATTTTCTACTTTTAATTTCATTTTCTGTTTTCACTTTCCTTTCTCAATATTTCTATTATTTGATTTGTATTTAATCCAATTTTGAAAGCCTCATCTAAAAATTCTTTGACTTTTTTGTTGAAAAATTCATTTTTTCTTTTTTCCATTATTATTTCTAATGCTCCTTTAGATACGAACATTCCAACGCCTCTTTTTTTATATAATATGTTTTCTTCATTTAAGAGTCCAACTGCTTTTACTGCAGTTGTAGGGTTTATGTTTAAAAGTTTTGATAATTGTGTTGTCGATATTATCATTTCATCTTCTTTATATATTCCTGAAATTATGTCATCTTCTATTGCTTGAGCAATTTGTATGAATAAGGGAGTATTACTTGAATAATTTATTTTTATTTTTATCACCTCTGAAATTACATTATTTCTTGGTTTAATGGTTAACCATTTAAGTCATTAACATAAATTTATTTTAAATTTTTATTTTTAATTTTAGATTTCAATAATGTTAAAAATAATCTCTCGTTTTAAACGAGAGATTATTTTTATATTTTATTATATTTTATTATATTTTATTATATTTTTTGTATTTCCATATTATAAAGCATAAAAGCTATTGTATCTGCATTTTCATCTATTAATTTTTCCATAGATTTACCCATTCCATGTCCTGATTTTGTATCTATTCTTATTAAGATTGGATTTTTGCTTTGAGATATTTCTTGAAGTGTTGCAGTATATTTAAATGAATGTGCAGGTACTACTCTATCATCATGATCTGCTGTTCTAACCATTATTGCAGGATATTGTGTTTGTTTTATATTGTGTAAAGGTGAGTATTTATAAATGGTGTTGAATTGTTCTTTATCATCTTCAGCACATCCGTATTCAACTTTCCAACCCCAACCAATTGTAAATTTATGAAATCTTAACATATCCATTACCCCAACTGTTGGAAAGGCAACTCTAAATAAATCTGGTCTTTGATTTATTACAGCCCCTATTAAAAGACCACCGTTGGATCTTCCTTCAATTGCGAGTTTTTCTTTGGAAGTATATTTTTTTTGTATTAGATATTCTGCGGCAGCTATAAAATCATCAAAAACATTTTGTTTTTTATGCATCATTCCAGTTTTATGCCATTTTTGGCCATATTCGCCTCCACCTCTTATATTTGCTATTGCATATATTCCTCCCATTTCAAGTAGTGGAATTTTATATGGATTGAATACTGGCATTACAGATATATCGAATCCTCCATATGCATACAATATCGTTGGATTATTTGAGTTTAATTGTGTGTTTTTATGCCTTACTATGAACATTGGAATTGATGTATTATCTTTTGAATTATAAAATATTTGTTCTGTTATATAATCTTCTGAATTAAAAGATGTGTCTGGTTTTTTGAATATTTCTGTTTTTCCAGTTTTTGAATCGTAACTCATTATTGTTTCTGGATATGTTAATGACGAGAATATATAGTATATCTTTGTAGTTGTTTGATTACCTATTAAGTCAAATATTATTCCCTTATCAGGTAAAGGGATTGCTTTTTCGAATTTTCCATTTATGTCGAATTGTATTAATTTTGATTGTACATCTTCGAGATAGTTTATATAGAATTTATCTTTTGTTTTTGTTATGTATTCTAATTTTGAATTTGATTCTTTTATAAAATCTTTTTCTTTTAATGTTTCTGGATTTATTTTTATTATTTTATTATTTGGGGCATCTTTATTGGTTATGAAAAGAAGTTCATTTTCTATGTTTCCTATATATTGGTATTCATAGTCAAACCCTTCAAATAATAATTTTTCTTTTTCTTCGGAGTTTATTTTTTTGATTTTTATTTCTTCACCATATGTCCCTGTAGTTGTTATTATCATGAGATATTTTTCGTCATGAGTCACCATTGCAAGAACAAAACGTTCAGGATTTTCTGAGTCTTGATATATTATTTCATCATTTTCTTGTGAGGTATTTAGTTTATGATAGTATATTTTCATAGATTCATTTTTTGAAGATAATTTATTTTGTTTTTCATAACCAGTGTAATAAAAGCCATCTTTATACCAACTTATTATTCCAAATTTTACCCAGTTTATTTCATCTTTTAATTCTTCATTAGTTTCTATATTTTTAATTTTAATTTTTTGCCAATCTGATCCAGATTCTGAAATATTATAAGTTATATATTTGTTGTCTTTTGATTTGCTCGTTATATATGCAGTTGTTGTTCCATCTATTGAAAGATCATTACAGTCTATTAATATTTTTTCTTCATCAGTTGTTTCATCATACATTTTTATTATGTCTTGATTTTGAAGATTTTCATTTTGTCTATATACTATTTTTGTTCCTATTTTTGTTGTTGGCATATATTTTGTATATTTGTTTATATTTTTTATTTTTTGTTTTATTTCTTCTTTATAAGGTATTTTTTGCATATAATCTTTTACAATTTCATTTTGTTGATTTATCCAAATTTTTAAATCTGGATCATCTTCATTTTCCATCCACCTGTATGGATCTTTTACTTTTACTCCAAAGAATTCATCAATTTGATTTACTTTTTTTGTTTTCGGATAATTAAACTCTCCCATTTTTAAACCCCCCATTTTTCATTAGTATATTAAATTATATAATAATTTTTAATAATTTTAAAATTTAATTTCATGTATTTTTTCTTTATTTTTTCAATATTTCAGAGGATATATGTATTATAAAATCAATTTCTTCATTTTTTATTGTATACGGTGGCATAAAATATATATTATTTCCAATAGGTCTTATTAATAGCCCTTTTTTTAAAGCTTTTTTATGAATTTCATAATTAAATCTTGGGTTTTTATTATTTATTTCTATCACATGAATTAAACCTATATGTCTATATTCTTTTAATTTAGGAATATTGTTTAAATTTTGTTCTATTTGTTTTTGCATATATAAAGATTTTTGATTTATCTTGTTTAGAATTTGTTGGTTTTTGAATATTTTTAAAGTTTCGAGAGCAGCTGCACATGCAATAGGATTTCCAGAGTATGAATGAGAATGTAAGAATGATTTGTTTTTTTCATAATCATCATAAAATGCATCATATATTTTTTTGGTACATACTGTAACAGATAAAGGAAGAAATCCACCTGTTATACCTTTTGAAAGGGTTATTATATCGGGACTTATATTTGCATGTTCACAAGCAAACATTTTTCCAGTTCTTCCAAACCCAACGGCAATTTCATCAGCTATTAAATTTATATTGTATTGATTACATATATCTCTTATCTTTTTTAAATATGTTTTGTTGTAAATTTTCATTCCAGCTGCACATTGTACCATTGGCTCTATTATTATTGCTGAAATTTTTTTATGATTTTTTTGTACTTCTTTTTCTATATTTTCAAAACATTCAGCATTACAATTTAGTCTGTTTTTTTTATATATACAGTTTGTGCATTCGGGTCCTTGTATAGTTATATTTTGCTTTATCAATGGTTTATAGGTTTTTGTAAATATGTCTATATTTCCTACACTTAAAGCTCCTATGGTTTCACCATGATAACTGTTAGTTATTGAAATGAATTTATTTTTTTGTCTATTATTTGTTTGTTTATGGTATTGAAAAGATAGTTTTAAAGCCATTTCTACAGCTGATGAACCATCAGAAGAAAATAATACTTTTTCTAATCCTTTTGGAAGTACTTTTACAAGTTCATCTGTAAATTTTATTGCGGGATCATGGGTAAAGTTTGAAAATATTATGTGTTCAAATTTATTTAACTGTCTATTTATGGCTTTTTTTATTTCTGGATTATTGTGTCCAAAAAGATTTACCCACCATGAAGATATTGCATCGAGATATTTATTATTATTCTTATCTATTAGCCATGATCCTTTTGCTTTTTTTATATTTGGAAGAGGGTTTAAATCAATTTCTTTCATTTGAGTACATGGATACCATATATGATTTTCTTTCATTTTCTTTCACATTCTTTAATGATTTTATTTATATTTATGATTTTTTTTGATTTATCATTATTTTCATTTATAATTCCAATTATTGGTAATTTCGTATAGTTTTTTATCATGTTTATATTATCCTTTTCAAAAAAATGGCCACTGTATCTATTAAATATAATTCCAACTGGGAGTATATTTTCTTTTTTCATAAATTCAATGCTTAGCAATGTATCATTTATACTTCCTATATTTGTATGAGTTATTAATATTGGTTTTGAATTTGTTTCTTTTATTAAATCATATATATGATAGTTTTTTGTTATTGGAGTTATTAAACCGCCTGCCCCCTCAATTAAGAGTATTTCTGTATTTATTTTTGATATTTTATTTTTTATTGTTTTTGGACATATTTTTATATGTTCTATTTGTGAAGCTAGATGAGGTGAAACGGGGGTTTTAAATGTATAAAAATTATGTGTTTTAATGTTTGTTTTTGTTTTTATATAATTTATATCTTCATCTCCACCGCTTGCAACAGGTTTACAATATTCTATTTTATGGGTTAATTTTAATTTGTTTATTATTAAAGATGATATATATGTTTTTCCTATTTCTGTATTTGTTGAAGTTATAAATATTCTTATCATATTTTTAATTCACATTCTTTTATCATATTTATATCTTTTGTTATATTACTTCCAGTTGTTGTTAAATAATTTCCCGTTAAAATGGCATTAGCTCCGGATAATAATCCTTTTTTCCCATTGTCTGATAATAATTGTCTTCCACCAGCAAATCTTATATTAGATTTTGGATTTATGAATCTGAATGTTGATATGGTATTTAGAATTTCTTTCTTTGATAATATTTTTATATTATTTAGAGGAGTTCCTTTTATGGGTGTCAGGATATTTATTGGTATTGATTTTATATTTAATTTTTTAAGTTCAAAAGCTAAATTTATTCTATCTGTTATAGATTCTCCAAGACCTATTATTCCACCAGAACAAACTTTTATATTTGCTTTTTGAATATTTTTTATAGTGTTTATTTTATCTTCATATGTATGAGTAGTACATATTTTAGAAAAGTAATCTTTTGAAGTTTCAAGATTATTATGTAGGGTAGATATACCAATTTTTTTAAGTTCTAAAGCCATTTCATAAGTCAATAATCCAAGAGAGCCACAAAGCTCTAAATTTGTTTCTTTTTTTAATTTTGTATATATTTTTAAAATATCTTTAAAATCTTTATTTGAAGGAGTCTTCCCGCTTATCACTATTGAAAATTTTTTAATATTATTTTTTTCTATTTTTTTAGCTTCAGAAAGTATTTTTTCGTGTTTTATCATAGGAAAAATTTTTATATTTGTTTTGTACTTAGCCGATTGAGCACAATATTTACAATTTTCAGTGCAATTTCCAGATTTTGCATTTATTATGCTACAAAGATCTACTTTATCATCACAAAAATAATTTTTTATTTTATTTGCATAATAGTATAGTTCTTCTGAATCAGAATTTATTAAATAAATTGCTTCTTCTTTATTTATGGCAATATTTTGTAATACTTTTTCAAATAATTTTTTTATCAATTTTAAGTCTCCTTTTTATATTTATTCCTATAAGAACTGTTAAATAAGTTAATACTATATCCATTATGAAATCAGGAATTATTTTTATTAGAAATGTTTTTATTATTATTTCATTTGCATAATAGTATTTCATTATCAAGAAAAAATATATAATACCTATTAGATACATTATTATAAGACCTGGTAAGGAATATAAAAATAAAGCTAAAGAATTTTTTATAACTATTTTTTCTGAAAATAATCCAATTAAATAACCAAAAGTTGGGTTTAATACATAAGAAATTCCACCACCTTGTGAAAATATGGGAATTCCTATTAGTCCAATTATTAAATAAATTGTTTGAGATAATAAAGCTTTTTTAGATCCAAGAATAATCCCTGATAATAGAACGAATACATATTGTAATGTAAATGGAACTATTGGAGTTGGTATTTTTATAAAAGCACCAACCGATGTTAAAACAGTGAATATTGATATGAAACATAAATCTTTTGCTTTCATTTAAACCTCCTTTTATTAAGTAATGTAAATGTTACTTTATTTTTTATTATAATTTTTTTATATTTTAAATATGTTACGAATACATTATGTATTTTTGTATGCTTTTTTATGTTATATTTTTAAAATATCTTATTTTAATAGTTGACTTTAATTTTTTTTTAGTATATAATAAAAATGTAGTTAGTTACTCAACCGACTAACTAAACTACTAACTAAGGAGGTGCTTTATGAAATTAAATGAAGATTCAACTAAGCCTCTGTTTTTACAAATAGCTGAAATGATAGAAGATATGATTTTGGAGGGAGATTTTAAAGAGGAAGAACAGGTTTTTTCAACGAATCAACTTGCACAAACCTTTAAAATAAATCCCGCTACTGCAAGAAAGGGTTTTAATCTTCTTGTGGAAGATGATATTTTGTATAAAAAAAGAGGATTGGGAATGTTTGTAAAAAAGGGGGCAATAAATATGATAAAAAGTAAACGAAAAAAGAATTTTTTTGAAGAATATATTCTTAAAATGATAAAAGAAGCAGAGAAGTTGAGTATAACTAAAGAAGATCTTATTGATATGATAAGAAAATATGGGGAGGATATATGATGGGAGAAAGTATAAAAATAGATAAAGTGTATAAGTATTATGATGATTTTGCTGCTTTAAAAGATGTTAATCTTTCATTTGAAAAGGATAAAATATATGGTCTTATTGGAAGAAATGGTGCTGGAAAAACCACTTTACTTAAAATAATAGCTAATCAACTTTTAACGAGTAAAGGAGATATTTTTATAGGAAATAAGAGTTTATCTAAAGATAGTTCTGTTGTCGAAAATATTTGTCTTGCAAGAGAAACTCTTGGAAAAGCGTTTGAAACAAGTAATGTTTTTAAAATGAATGTTTTTTTTGAACTTTGCTCTAAATCTTTTAAGAATTGGGATAATGATTATGCTAAATATTTAATAAAAAAGTTTAGAATAGATGAAAAAAAGTATTATTCTAAATTATCAAAAGGTATGAAAACAGCAGTAGGCATAATTATGGGACTTGCAAGTAGGGCAGAAATTACTTTATTTGATGAACCTTATGTTGGTTTAGATCCAGTTGCGAGGGAAGTTTTTTATTCTGAACTTCAAAAAGATTATATGGAACATCCAAGAACTATAATAATTTCTTCACATCTTATAAATGAGCTTGAGGGTATGTTTGAAAAAGTCATTTTCATAGATAATGGTTCAATAATTAT
Organism: Oceanotoga teriensis; assembly: GCF_003148465.1. Classification (NCBI taxonomy): domain Bacteria; kingdom Thermotogati; phylum Thermotogota; class Thermotogae; order Petrotogales; family Petrotogaceae; genus Oceanotoga; species Oceanotoga teriensis. Next base: position 42,657 of record NZ_QGGI01000008.1, on the reverse strand, counting down.
AGATGAGGATTTGGAATCTCTTAGAGAAATTTATTGGTTATTGCAGGGAAGAGAAAGTAAAATTAATAAGTATACAGATTTTTATAAAGTACTTAATGTTGAAAAACTTGGAAGTCTCGCATCTTATGCAATTAAAGGAAGATTGACAGAAGAAGAGATTTTTAATATGAAAAGTGATGATATAGAAGTATCTAAAATAAGTATTCAAAAATTGCTTTATTATTTGACTAATGGTGGTGATGATGATGCAAAATAATAAGAGTAAAATAGTTTTTAATTCTCTTTTTAAGATGTTTTTGGAGTATGCGAAAATCTTCTTTTTGATTTTTTTTGCTATAACTATATTTAATGTGGTTTTATCTTTATTATTTGATGGGTATAGTAATATAACTTTTAGTGATATATCTGGTACTGTGATTATGAATATGTCTATTTTTTCTATTACATTGGCTATTGTTTATGCTGTAATGGCACCAACTACATATATAGATATTTTTATGATGTTGTCATTGCCAAGAAAATATTATTTTTCATCCATTTTTAAAATGAATGTCGTTATTACTTTGTTTTCTACAGCTGTAATAAATTCTGTTTTATTTATGGAAGATATATCTGAAAGAGGAATAATTTTAGTATTTTCTTTGATAGGTATTTTTTTCATAGTTAATATGATTAATTTTATTTCTTTTATAGGTAAGAGATATGGTTGGTATTATGTTGTTGGTATTTTTTGTCTTATAGCTTCACTGATTTTATTATTTGTAAATTATATTGGTGGATTTATATTGATGAATATGTTTGGAGTTCATTTGATTTCTTTTCTCTTATTGATGAATGTTTTAGTTATATTTGTTAATAAGTTTTTAATTAAAAAATTAGAATTCAAATATTAAGATTTTTAAATTAATAATATGAGGTGATTTTATGAATAAAAAAGGTATTGCTTTTCTAATTTTATGTGCCTTTGTTTTAACTCTTACTATAGCTTTTGTGAAAGGTAAGAATCATTTTTTGCAAGTTTATGATATGAAAGGATCTTTTGAAGGGGTTTATTCACTCAGCAAAACTATGAATGTTGAGAAAGATACCATCATTTTTATCAATGCTTATAAAGATGAGAATATTTTAAGTGTAGATTTTAAAATATTAGATATAAATGGTACTATTATTTTTCAAACTGAAGGTAAAAATGAAAAAAAAGATTATGAAGAGTTAAAAATTCCCAGTGGAGAATACATTTTAAATATTGAAGGATATTCAGAAAAAAATGCTTCATACGACTTTAATATAGGCCATTACACAGATTTTGTAAATTTTAATAATAATAATAGCAAATTCGATATTTTCAATTCTAATGTATCTTTTTCTAAATTTATAGATTTAAATCATGAAATGAATGTTTTAAAGGATAGCAAAATTCTTTTAAGAAAATTTAAAAGTAATAAAGAATCAGATATTAATCTTAGTATAGTAAATGAAAATGGTGATTCTATAATTGATTCAGATTTTAACTTTTATTCTAAAGGAAATTATAGTATTATAAATATACCAAAGGGTAATTACAGAATTAATGTAAAAGGTAATGCTGATGAAAAAAATTTTTATAGTTTTAATATGATTTATGAAAAAGAGTTTGTTGAGTTTGATTCTAATCAATAGAATTTTGATGAATATTTTTTGGGGGTGTAAAGATGGTAGAGGTTAATGGCATTTATAAATCTTTTAAGAGTAAAAAATCTAAAAAGATAGAAGTCTTAAAAGATATTTCTTTTGAAGCCAAACCAGGAGAAATATATGGATTATTAGGACCTAATGGAGCTGGAAAAACTACTTCTTTAAGATGTATTGCTACTTTATTGAAACCAGATAAGGGAAGTATCAGCGTTAATGGTTATGATACTTTAAAAAAATCAAATAAAGTTAGAAGTATTATAGGGTTGTTGACAAGTGATATGAAATTATCCGGCAATCTTTCTCCGAGAGAGCTTATGCAATTTTTTGGTGAACTCAATCATCTTGATGATAGTTATATAAAAACTCAAATTGAAAAACTTTCAGAATATTTAGGGATGAATGATTTTTTAGATAAACCAGTTCAAAAACTTTCAACTGGAATGAAACAAAAAGCTTCTATTGCTGTTAGTATATTACATGATCCAGATGTAATAATATTTGATGAGCCTACTAATGGACTTGATATATTGGCATCTAAAATAGTTGTTGATTTTTTATTTGATTTTAAAAAGAAAGGGAAAACTATTATTTTATCTACTCATATAATGTCAGAAGCAGAAAAACTTTGTGACAAAATTGGAATAATAATGAATGGTTCTTTAGTCGAAAATGGTACTTTTGATGATATATTGAGTAAATATGATGAAGAAAGACTTGAAGAAGTATTTTATAAGTTGGCTGTTGAAAGGGGGCTTTTAAAGAATGTTTAAAGATGCTGTTGTTATTTTCAAAAAAGAATTAAAAAATATTTTTAAAGAAAAAAGAACTATTTTTTCTTTATTTTTTCTTCCACTCTTACTCATGCCTTTGATATTTACTTCAATAGGTTATGTTAGCCAACTTCAAGAAAAAGATGCCGAAGAAAGGGTTTATAATATTGTCATTGAAAATATAGAAGATTCAGAGTTTTTGAGTATTTTGGATAGATCTTTAAACTTCAAAGTTGTTGATCAATATTCACCAGAAGAAGATTTAAAAATAGTATTTCCAAATAATTTTAATCCTGGTGATAAGGCGAGTATTAAAGTGTTTTATAATTCTAATTCAACTAAGAATCAACATGCTTTTGATGTTATAAGAAATTCTATTTCTGAATATGAGAATTATCTAACAGATAAAAAATTATCTTCTTATAACCTCAGTTTAAATAAATTAAATACTTTGAGTATAGAAGAGGTTGATACAGCTCCAGAAGAGGCAAAAGGAAACTTTTTTCTCTCTGTTTTAATACCATATATGATTTTGATATATGTTTTTTCAGGTGCAATGAGTATAGCACTTGATACTACTGCAGGTGAAAAAGAACGTGGTTCTCTTGCCTCTTTACTTGTTAATCAGGTTTCAAGAACTTCTATAGCTATGGGAAAAGTCATGTATGTTGTTTTTTCAGGTCTTTTAAATGCCATATCTTCTTTTGCGGGACTTGTATTGGCTTTTTCTCTTAATTCTCTATTATTTGGTTCTGGTGAAATGGGAAGTATACAAATTTTTTCTTTATCTAATATAATAGCCTTACTCGTATCTTTACTTGCTTTAGCTGGTATAGCTGCTTCATTATTTGTTTATCTTGGCAGTCTTGCAAAAAATTTACAACAGGCATCTGGATATATATCTCCCATATATATTTTAGTTATAGTAGCAGGGGTTGTTACTATGCAAATGGATACAACTAAGAACCTTGTTATTTATTTTATACCTGTTATAAATTCTATATTTAGTCTTAAAGATATATTATTAAATCAAATGAGCATTTTAAGCTTTAGTATAAGTATTATAGTTAATGTTGGATTTATTTCTTTATTAATTTATGCAACTTCAAAATTATTTAATACAGAAAAAATTCTTAATACTGTTTCTTAAAAATAAATAAAAAACTCATATCAATTTTGATATGAGTTTTTTTTTGATATTTTTTTCTTAGTAAAGTTTTGAATTATTGAAATTAATTGATTTAATTGAAATTAAAAATAAAAGTTTATAGTTAATTGTTTGATAATCAAGTTATATATTTTATGTATTATGATTTATAATTATTTTGGGTGTTGATAAGTGATTCATATATAAATGTCAAAATTATAAATCACGGGGGTGTATTTATGAATAAGCTTATTTCAATTGAAGAAGCTATTGAAAATATTAAAGACGGCTCAATTATTATGGTTGGAGGGTTTTTGGGATGTGGAACTCCTCATAAAATTATTGATGCATTAGTGAAAAAAGGGGTTAAAGATCTCACCATAATTGCAAATGATACCAGTTATATCGATTATGGAGTTGGAAAACTTGTTTTTAACAAGCAAGTAAAAAAAGTAATAGCTTCTCATATAGGTACTAACAAGGAAACTGGAAGACAGATGAATGAAAAAGAAATAGAAGTAGATTTAGTTCCTCAAGGAACTCTTGCTGAAAGAATTAGAGCTGCTGGATATGGTTTGGGTGGAATTTTAACTCCTACCGGTGTTGGAACAGTAATAGAAGAAAATAAACAAAAAATAGAAGTTAATGGAGAAATATATCTTTTGGAAGAACCTTTAAAAGCTGATTTTGCTCTTATTTATGGTCATAAAGTAGATAAAAAAGGAAATATACTTTATAATAAATCCACAAAAAATTTTAATCCTATAATGGCAACAGCTGCGGATACAGTTATCGTAGAAGCCAATGAATTAGTTGAAATAGGAGATTTGGATCCTAATTTTGTTATGACTCCTGGTATTTTTGTTGATTATATTGTTGGGGGTGAAAGTGTATGAATAGAGATGAAATAAAACAATTCATTGCTAAAAGAGTTGCAAAAGAATTAAAAGATGGAGATGTTGTTAATTTAGGTATAGGACTTCCTACCTTAGTTGCAAATTATGTTCCAGAAAATATAGATGTTACTTTTCAATCAGAAAATGGTTTTGTTGGTCTTGGTCCAAAACCAGAAGAAGGTAAAGAAGACAGAGATCTTGTAAATGCTGGTGGTATGTTTGTCACTATAAAACCAGATGGTGCTTTTTTTGATAGTGCCGTTTCTTTTGGAATAATACGTGGTGGACATGTCGATATAACTATTTTGGGTGCTTTACAAGTAGATGAAAAAGGCAATCTTGCGAATTGGATGATTCCAGGTAAAATGGTTCCTGGTATGGGGGGAGCTATGGATTTGGTTGTTGGAGCGAAAAAAGTTATAGTTGCTATGGAACATACCAATAAAGGAAATCATAAAATATTAAAAGATTGTAATCTCCCACTTACTGCAGCTTCACAAGTTGATTTAATAATAACTGAAATGGGAGTTATAGAAGTTTCTGAAGATGGACTTATTTTAAAAGAAATAAATGAAGAATTTACAGTTGAAGAAGTTAAAGAAGCTACTGGGGCTGAATTAATAATATCTAAAGATTTAAAAAATATGAAAATTTAAATTATTATTGATTAGCAAAAATACTTCAATATTTAAAAAAATAAATGTATAAAAATTAAGGGGCTGTTTCTGCTAATTTATAAATTTTTGCAGGCAGTCCTTTTTATTTTTATTAAGGGAGGATGTTTTATGTTTAAAAAGTTTAGTAATGCTTGTGTTAATTTGGTTCAGAAGTATTTACCAGATGCATTCATATTTGCGATTTTTTTAACTTTTTTAACATGGATTCTCGGAATGATTTTTACTCAACAAGGTCCAATAGATATGATAGTTCATTGGGGTTCAGGATTTTGGAAATTATTGGCTTTTTCTATGCAAATGGCTTTAGTTCTTGTCACGGGACATGCACTTGCAAGTTCACCACCGATAAAGAAATTTTTGATAAGTCTTACCAAATTTATAAAAACACCGACACAAGCTATATTAGCCGTTTCTTTTGTTTCAGCTATAGCCTGTTGGCTTAATTGGGGATTTGGATTGGTTATAGGAGCACTTTATGCAAAAGAAATAGCAAGAAAAGTTAAGGATGTTGATTATAGACTTTTGATAGCTAGTGCTTATTCTGGATTTTTGGTCTGGCATGGAGGAATTTCAGGTTCAATACCTTTAACTTTGGCCACAAGTACAGCAAATCTTGCTGAAATGACTTCTGGAGCTATTTCTGAAGCTATACCGGTTTCTAATACTATATTTTCACCTTTAAATATATTTATTTCTGTTTCGCTCATTTTAATTCTTCCTTTTATAAATAGAGCTATGCATCCAGATGCTGATAAGGTTGTAAGCGTTGATTCTGATTTATTAAAAGAAAATGAAGAAATTGAAATTAATAATAAAGATATGACACCAGCAGATAAAATTGAAAATAGTAAAATAATTTCTATAATTCTGGGATTATTCGGGATTATTTATATTATTTATCATTTTTATACTAATGGTTTTGATTTGAATCTCAATATAGTTAATTTTATATTTTTAACTGTTGGAATTGTCTTTCATCAAACACCTAAGAGATATATTAATGCTGTTAAAGAAGCTGTAAAAGGAGCTTCAGGAATTATTTTACAATTTCCTTTTTATGCTGGAATAATGGGTATGATGGTTGGAGCCAATAGTGCAGGAGTTAGTCTCGCAGGTTTGATTTCACATTGGTTTGTAAGTATATCTAATCCAACTACATTTCCATTGTTTACTTTTTTGAGTGCCGGTATAGTAAATTTTTTTGTTCCTTCAGGTGGTGGACAATGGGCAGTTCAAGCACCTATTATGATGCCTGCTTCAATTGAGTTAGGAGTTTCAACTGCTAAAACTGGACTAGCAATAGCTTGGGGAGATGCATGGACAAATATGATACAACCATTTTGGGCTTTGCCTGCACTTGGAATAGCTGGACTTGGTGCAAGAGATATAATGGGGTTTTGTATAGTTGATTTACTTTGTTCAGGATTGATAATAACAGTTTCAATGCTTATTTTTTAATGTTTGAAAAACTCTGAGAGTTTATTATTTCTCAGAGTTTTTTTGATTTATAAAATAATTATAGAGCATGCTTATTTTTAATTCTTCGGCTTCTTTTGAAAAACCTAGTTCTTTTAATATTTGAAAAGAAAATTCTAAAGCGGTGGCAGGACCTCTTGAAGTACCTATATTTTCATCTATTACAAAGGGTTTTTCTGAATAATTTTCAATTTTTATCTGTTCTTTGAATGATGGGTATGATGTGGCTTCTTTTTTTAGTACATTTGCTTTTGAGAGTACTATTGGGGCAGCGCATATTGCAAATATTTTTTTGTTTTCTTTATCAAATTTTTTTATTATATTTATTAATTTTTCATTGTTTTTTAGGTTTTCTGCTCCAGGCATGCCTCCGGGTAAGTATAATGAGGAATAGTCATTTTCGTTTATTTCATCTAAGGTTTTATCTGCTATTATTTTTATATTATGAGCTCCAATAACTTCTTTATTTTTTATTGAACATATGTCTGTTTCTACTCCGGCTCTTCTTAAAACATCAACTATAGTTAAAGCTTCTATTTCTTCAAAACCATCTGCTAAAAATACTATTAGTTTTTTCATTATTTCACCTCCTAAACATATTATAACATTTAATATTCTTTTATTTTTTATCTATTTTTAAGAATAATGGTTTAAAATATTATTAAAATAAGAAATGAATTTAATTGGGGGATATATGAAACCATATTTTATTCTTTATTTTATAATTCCGGTATTATTGACATCTTTTTTTTATAGATCTGATAGTGATTCTAATTATTTGATAGACAAAAAAGTGTATGAATATAAGAATTTCTACATAGAATATCCTATTATTCGAGGATATGAAAAAAAATTGATTCAAAATAATGTGAATCAAAATTTTGAGTTTTTGATTAGTAAATATTCTGATGATCTTTTTTATTCAAATATGAATATATATTTTGAAATAAATAAAAGAAATAGAAACATTTTAAGTGTTGTGTTTAGGGGAAAAGGAAGATTAAAGAATAAAGAATATGTTGAAATTTTAGATTCTGTTAATTTTGATATGTTTAAAACTGGAAAGGTTATTAATTATTCTAATTTTATAAAAGATGATTTAATCGTTAGAAAAATAATTTTAAACAGAATGTATGAACAGTTTGGAATAGATGATTTAAAAACAAATAATATAGAATTTTATTTTAAAGATGATAATATTATTTTTTATTTTAAACTTTTCGATGATTTTTATAAAGATTATTTAGAAGTTTCTGTTCCATTATCTGAATTATCACTTCATTTAGATTATAATTTTTAGTAGTTTTTGTTAAAAATAGGAGATGGTCGTATGGTTAAACTTTTGATGTGATTTAATTTTATATTAAAAAATCAAAGGAGTGGGATCATGCATCGGTTTGAGATCCAAGATTTTGAATTGAGTTATATTTCCGAACTTTCTAAAATTGTGGAAGATACGTGGCATATAAATAATGATTTTGGAAAAGGTTTTTATCCTAAAGATTATTTATCTTATTGTTATGTTAAATATAATTATAATCTTTCGGATTATTCTAAAATGATACTTGTCGATGGAAAATTTGCTGGCATAATTTTTGGTAGAATCAATAAAAATTTTAAATTTTTTGATTATTTTAAAGGAAATTTTAAAAATTTTTTTATGGGTTTAAATATTCTTTTGAAGAATAAAGTTAATTTTTTTAAACTTTTTAGATTTTTAAAAAAGGATAAAAAAATAGTTTTTGAGAAGAAAAATAATGAATTTTTTGATACAGAAGTAACACTTTTTATAGTAGATCCTTCTTTCAGAGGATTGGGAATAGGTAGAAAACTTATGAATGATTTTAAAAATTATTGTAAAAATAATAATGTTAAGTATATTTATCTTTATACAGACTCTATGTGTAATATAAATTTTTATGATAAATATGGATTTAAACAGATTTTTAAGAGGTTGAACAGTGTTAAAATAGAGAAAAAAAAGATCAATTATTATGATTATATTTATATAATGAAACCTTAAAATAAGATATTTAGCCATCCAAGAGGATGGCTTTTTATATTTAAATATAACTTTTACAATAATTTGAATTATTATAAATATAATTGATGTATTGTGTATATACAGGAGTTTTTTTGATTCTTATTTTATTAAGAAGAGGAGATTTTTTATGAATGAATCTATTATTAAGAATATAACGTATGTGGATTTTTATAAGTTTAATATGTTGAAGGTTATTTATAAATGTTATCCAAATATAATAACTAAGTGGAAGCATTATACGAGAAGTAAAGGGATAGATTATGAACCTATTTTACCAGAATTAAAAAAACAAATAGAGATGCTTGAAGATCTTAGACTCAGTAATGAAGAGTATGATTATTTGAAGAATTTAAAGACATCTTTTGATTATAATTTTTATGATAAAAGTTTTTTGCAAAGAATTTCTAATTTGAGGTTTAATAAAAATAATATAACAAAACTTGATATAGGAAAAGATGGAAATCTTGAACTTGAATTTGAAGGTTTATGGTCAGATGTAACTTTTTTAGAGATATACTTGATGCTCATAGTTAATGATTTGTATTATCAGAATAAATATAATAAAGATTATAAATCGGCAGAAAATGAAGTTATAAAAAAACTTAAAATTAGTATAGAAAAAGTAAAAAAATATAATGATGAAACTTTTAAATATGCAGATTTTGGAACGAGAAGAGCTTTTTCTCCAGAAATTCTTGAAGAAACTATAAGAATGCAAGCTGAAGAAGTACCAGAAAATTTTGTTGGTACGAGTAATGTTTATTTAGCTATGAAATATGATTTAAAACCAATAGGAACTATGGCACATGAAATGTTTATGGCAACTCAAGGTTCTGATATAGCTGTTAGAAATGTTCAGAAACAGGTTTTGCATGATTGGCTAATATCTTGGGAAGGACTTTTTGGGACTTTATTGACGGATACATTTGGAACTTTATCTTTTTTAGAAGATTCAAAACTTCTTTATCTTAAAGTTGCAGATGGGTTTAGACATGATTCCTCAGATCCTATAAGATGGGGTTGGCTTATGTATGCCAGTCTTTTGAAAAATGGTATAGATCCAAAAACAAAAACTATGGTATTTTCAGATAGTTTAAATATGGATAAGGCAATAACTCTTCATTCTTATTTTAAAGATTATCTTAAAATGAGCTTTGGTATTGGAACAGCTCTTACAGGAGATGTTGAACCTATAAATCATGTTATAAAGATAAGTGAATCGAATGGATATCCTGTTGCAAAATTGTCAGATGATTATCATAAAACACTTTCTAATGAAGAGAATTTTCTGAATTATTTAAAAGGGCAGTATAAATATAGATCTTTTTCTACTTTTAGTGATGAGGAGTTTACGCAGTTTCTTAAGGATAAATACAATTTTAAACTTCCTAAGAAACTAATAAAATTATGATAAATTCTAATAATAATGAAAAATATTATATATCTTTCAAAAATTTAAATAATAGATCTATACAGATGGCTTATGGCAATATAAATGATATAATGCCTTCTGCAAGTTTGATAAAACTATTTATTGCAGGTTATTATCTTGAGAAACTTGAATCAGAGAGATCTTTGAGTATTTTTGAAAGAGATTTTGAACTGATGCTTTCTGAAAGTAATAATGAGTCTACAAATAAGCTTATAACTGCTCTTGGCATGGATAAAATAAATGAATATATAATAAGAAAAGGATTTAATTCCACTGTATTGAAAAGAAAGATGCTTGATTTTGATAGTAGAAAGAATGATATAGATAATATGACTTGTATGCTTGATATAGAACGTTTTTTTGAATTGATATATTTTAAGAATCTTAATGGTAATTCTGATGAGAGGATAGTTGAAATTCTTTTTAAACAGAAAATAAATAATAAAATTCCAGATTTTTTTATTGGGAAATTTTCTCATAAAACTGGTGAAATTCCTTATGATGATTTAAACAATCTATTAGGTGTAGAGCACGATGTTGGAATTTTTGAGGATGAAGATCCTTATTTAATATGTTTGATGTGTAATGATGTTTCAAATAATGAAAAAGCTATTGATAATATAAAAAAATTATTTTTAAAATTATATAATATATTTATAAAAAAACAAGGTCAATCATAATTGATTGACCTTGTTTTTATATTTCATCTGTTAATGGTTCTATTTTTGTTTTTTTAATTCTTGATATGAATAATATGAAAAATACTATGGCAATTATTATTCCAACTATGTTTGAGAACAAAGAGTTCAATTTAAATCCTTCTGGAGCTTGTAATATATAAGAAACTGTTACAGCTGTCATAAATATTGCTGGTATGGTTGTTATCCAATGATTTTTTTTATTGAATGCAAGATATGCCGCTGCTGCCCATAACACTATCATTGCGAGTGTTTGATTTGACCATGAGAAATATCTCCATATTATTGAAAAATTTATTTTAGTTAAAGCAAATCCAACTATGAATAGAGGTATTGCTATTAAGTATCTATTTAAAGGTTTTCTTTGATTTAATTTAAAAGAATCAGCTATTGTTAGTCTCGCACTTCTAAAAGCAGTATCTCCAGAAGTTATAGGTGCTGCGATTACTCCTAATACTGCAAGTATTCCACCTATTTTTCCCATTAAAGTATTTGAAATTTCATTTACAACTACTGCTGGACCACCATTGGCCAATACTTCTGATAACCCATTTGTGCCATTGTAAAATGACATTGCAGCTGCTGCCCAAACCATTGCAATTATACCTTCAGCTATCATTGCACCATAAAAAATTTTTCTTCCTTGTCTTTCATTTGTTAAACATCTTGCCATCATTGGAGATTGAGTTGCATGAAATCCAGATATTGCTCCACAGGCTATTGTAATAAAAAGAAAAGGAAAAATAGGTGTTGAGGCTGGATGTAAGTTAGAGAATGTCATTTCTGGCATATTATAACCTTTAAATATTAAGTTAAATCCAATTCCAATTGCCATTATCATCAATGAAAGTCCAAAAATAGGATAAACTTTTCCTATTATTTTGTCCACTGGAAGTACTGTTGCAAAAAGATAATAAAGTATAATTGCTATTACCCACATATTGGTACTCCAGTTTGTGAGATTGTTCAAAAGTCCTGCAGGACCTGTTACAAAAACAACTCCAACAAGAATTAATAGAACTACGGTGAATACTCTCATTATTTGTTTTATTGTATTTCCTAAATATGTGCCTACTATTTCTGAAGCACTTGCTCCCGCATGCCTAACAGAAAGCATTCCGGAAAAAAAGTCATGAACTCCACCAGCAAATATACTTCCTAATATTATCCACAAATATGCAATAGGTCCCCATAATGCACCAGCTATTGCTCCAAATATTGGGCCAAGACCGGCTATGTTTAAAAATTGTATTAGAAAAATTTTCCAACCTTTCATAGGAACATAATCAACACCATCTTCAAGTTCTATTGCAGGTGTTTTTCTGTTTTCTTCTATTCCAAAAATCTTTTCAACTACTTTACCATATGTAAAATAACCTAAAATTAAAAGACCTATAGAAACCAAGAAAGTTATCATAAAAACTCCCTCCTTTAAATTAAAATCCCAATATAATTTTAATTTATATTTAGGAAGAAGTCTTTTGTCTTTTCTTAAAGGGTAGTTTTTTTGTAATAAGAGGTATAATATTTGACATGAGTTTTTTTATTTTATATTTAATTTATTTTTGAATTCTTTTATATAACTTCTACTAACTGGCGCTTCTTGTTCTATTCCTTCAAATTTGATGTTATAAGTGTTATTTGACCAAGGTATTATTTCTTTTACTTTATTTATATTTATTATATAAGATCTATGAGTTCTTATGAAATTGTTATCATTTAAATATTCTAAAAAATCACTTATACCCATATTTATAATGTATTCATTTTTTTTAGTATACACTAAAGTATCTCTTTCCATTGCTTCGCAAAAAAATATATCTTTTATATCTATTAATAGTATCTTTTCATCACGTTTTAAAGCAATTTTGTTACAGCATTTTTTTGATTCATCACAAGATTTTTCAAGTTTTTTTAAAGTAGAAATGATTCTTTCTTCTGAAAAAGGTTTTAAAATATAGTCGAAAGCTTCAATTTCAAATGCATCTATTGCATGTTCAGGATAAGCTGTTGTGAAAACTATTTTTATAGTGTCTTCAAATTTTTTGATTATTTTTGCAAATGACATTCCATCTAATCCAGGCATATTTATATCTAAAAATATTATATCTATTGTATTGGATTCAAGAAATTTTAATGCATCTATAGCATTATCAAATTCTTTTGAAATAATTATTTGACTATATTTATTTATGAAGTATTTTAATTCTTCTCTTGAAGGATATTCATCTTCAACTATAATACAGTTCATTTTTTTCTTCCTCTCCCTTTATTTTAAAAGTTATCTTAGTTCCTTTGTTTTGATTTGAAATTTTAAGTCCTTCACCATAAAGTAATTTTAATCTATTATGAACGTTTAAAAGTCCAATGCTATTTTTTAAAGTATTATTATATACTTTTTTTATTATTTCTTCATCTATACCTTTGCCATTATCTGTTACTTCGATTAGAAAGTAATTTTTTATATTCTTTATTTTTAAGGTTATTTTACCATTTCCTGTTCCTTCTAAAATACCATGTTTTATAGAATTTTCTACTAATGGTTGTATTGTTAAAGAAGGTAGATCAAAATTTATGTTTTCATCCAAAATTATTTCAAGCTGTATTTTATCACCGTATCTTGCTTTTTCTATTTCAAAATATGCCTTTACATGTTCTATTTCTTTTCTTATATTTACAAAATCTTTTTCTATTTCAAGATTATATCTTAAATAAGTTGAAAGATCTATTATTAATTTTCTTGCTTTATCAGGGTCTATTCTTATAAAAGAAATTATAGTATTTAATGCATTAAATAAGAAATGTGGGTTTATTTGAGCTTGAAGAGCTTTTAACTCTGATTTGTCAGCTATTCTTTGATATTTTTCTATATTGCTTATTTCTATTTGAGTAGATATTAATTGAGATAATCCTTCTGCAAGAAATAAATCTCTTAAAGTAATTGCATTTTCTTTTGAAAAATATATTTTTAAAGATCCTATTATTGATTTATTTTGTATTAATGGAACAACTATAGCTGATTTTAAAGGACAATCTTTATATTTACAGCCTATTTCATTTTTAGTGTTTAAAACTTTTATTTCTTTATTTTTTATAGCCTGAAACGTTGCTTGAGTTATGAACTTAGAACCAGGTATATGATGATCTGATCCTAATCCTACATGAGCAAGTATTTTTTCTTTATCTGTAAAGGATACAGCTGCTGCGTTTACTTCATTTTTTATTATTTCACAGGCTTTTTTTATAGAATGTTCATTCATTTCTCTAAAATAAGGTAATGTTTTATTTGCAATTTTTAACGCTAATTGAGCTTGTTTTGCTTGCATTTCATCTTTTTGTTTGAATAAATTTTCTAATATCAACAATACTATACCTACACCAACACCTACAATTATAGGCATTGGTAGGAAAATACTTTTAACTATTTCTAAGGCTAAGTTGAAGGGTTTTGAATAAGTTAATATTAATAACATACTTATAGATTCAGCTATAAAACCCATTATTAGTCCATATATCCATCTTTTTTTTACGTTTAAGTATTTATATATTAATCCGGAAATTAAGCCACTGAATAATGTTGTTATGGAACATGGAAAAGTAGTTATTCCTCCAATATCTATTAAAAATCTGTGACTACTTGCAATTATTCCAGCTATTAAACCAACTGTAGGTCCTCCTAATATTCCACCAACTATAACTCCAACATTTCTTGTATTTGCAATTGCACCGTTTACATTTGTTCCCATATATGTTCCAAGAATTCCAAATAACCCAAAAAATATTCCAAGAAAAATTTTATCTTTAATTTCAAATTTATCTTTTATAACCATTTTTTTAAAACTCTTTAATTTAGTTATAAAAACTATTATTAATACTATGTACATTATATTATCAAAAAGGGGTTTGAATAATTTTAATATTTCCATTTTTAACACTTCCATTCATCTTTTTATTAAATTATAACTTATTAAGATTATTTTTTAAAATAACATTTTTAATTTTTTTGATAAATGAATATAATTTCATATTCGTGAAATTATTGGTATGTTTAAGAAAAAACAATTTAATCATTTTCATATGAGTGAAAATGATTAAAATTGAGTATTTTAAAATTTGTAAATGTTTAAATACCACGTTATAATGAATTTGGATGATAAATATTTTTTTCACAAGTTTAATTGCCATATTAAAGATTTTTATATATTCATTATAATGAAATTATTATTTATGTATGAATTTTATTTTCATTTTAAAAAATAAAATTCACTCTTATTAATGTATAATTATATATATTAAGAAAATAGGAGGGAATTTTATGATAGATGATATAGGTAATAAAGTTAAAAAACTGAGAAGTAAAAAAAATATGACTTTGAAGGAATTGAGTGAAAAAACAGATCTTTCTACTGGATTTTTATCGCAATTTGAAAGAGGACTTACTACTATAGCTATAGATTCTCTTGAAAAAATTTCTAAGGTATTAGATGTAAAATTATCTTATTTTTTTCAAGAAGATATTTCTAAAGATGAAGATGATGTGGTTATAAGAAGTTATGAAAAAGAAGTATATCAAGTAGATAGTTCTTTTATAATACATTATCATCTTACAAAGAATGTTAAAGATAAGTGTATGTTGACAAGATATATTGAACTTTTACCTAAAAAGAAAAATGAGAATATAAAAACTTATTCTCATGATGGAGAAGAATTTTTATATGTTTTAGAAGGAATTGTAACTTTATTTGTTGGGGATAAAGAATATGATCTTTTTCCAGGAGACAGTGCTCATTATTCTTCTAATATTCCACATAATTGGACTAATAATACAAATAAAAAAGTTAGTTTTATATTTGTAAATACACCCAATGGACATAAATTTTGTGAATGATTAAAGTTTTTAGGAGTGATCGTATGTTTCAAGCTAAAGTTATAAATATACAAAAATATTCTATTCATGATGGCCCTGGTATACGTACAACAGTATTTTTGAAGGGGTGCCCACTTAAATGTTGGTGGTGTCATAATCCAGAAAGTCAAAATTTTGGAAGAGAACTTCTATTTTACGATGAAAGATGTGTTGGTTGTGGTAAATGTGTGAAGAGGTGTCCTAATGATGCAATTTCAATTATTAATGGATTAGCTATTACAGATGAAAGATGTGTTTTATGTGGCAATTGTGTTGATTTTTGTGTTAATAATGCAAGAGAAATTGTTGGAGAAAATATGTCTACTACAGAGGTTTTTGATCAGATAATAAAAGATGAAATGTTTTATGAAGAATCTTCAGGTGGAATAACTTTTTCTGGTGGAGAACCTTTAATGCATCCTGATTTTTTATTAGAAATTTTAAAAAAATGTAAAAGTAGAGATATTCATGTTGCTATAGATACTTCTGGATATGCTCCATGGGATAATTTTGAAAAAATAATAGATTATGTAGATCTTTTTTTATACGATTTAAAACATATGGATGAAGACAAGCATTTAAAATATATGGGCGTTTCAAATGATTTAGTTTTTGAAAACTTGAAAAAATTATCGAGTTTTGGAAAAGAGATTTATATAAGAATGCCTTTAATTCATAATATAAATGATTATGATAAAAATATTATGAGTTGTATAGAATTTTTAAAAAATATAAAATTTTCACAACTTAATATTTTACCTTATCATAAGATGGGCAAAGATAAGTATAGAAGATTGAATATGAAAACATATATGGAAGAACTTGAAAGTCCTTCTGATGAAAGAATACTTGAGATAAAGAAGATGTTTGAAGATTCTGGAATAAAAGTTAAAATAGGAGGTTGATTTTGAATGATAACTGAGAGAGTAAGAAAACTCAGAGAAGAAAGTTTGAAGGCTATTCCTCGTATTTCAATGGAGAGAGCTAAGATTGTTGATGAAGTTTATAAGAAGTTTGAAGGGTCTGTATCTATACCTGTTTTAAGAGCTTTAGTTCTTAAAGAAATAATGAGTAATAAAGAATTATGTATTAATGATGGAGAACTTATAGTTGGTGAAAGAGGTGAAGCTCCAGCTGCAACTCCAACATATCCAGAATTATGCTGTCATACTATTGAGGATATGGAGATTATGGATAAAAGAGAGAAAATATCTTTTAAAGTGAAAAAAGAAGATATGCAGTTTCAAAAAGATGTGATAATTCCTTATTGGGAAAAAAGATCTATGAGACATCTCATTCTTGAAAATGTTACTGAAGAATGGAAAGAATGTTATGCTGCGGGTATTTTTACAGAATTTATGGAACAAAGAGGTCCAGGACATACAGTAGCCGATGGCAAAATTTATAAGAAGGGTTTTCTACAATTTAAAGATGATATAGAAGCCTCTATAAAAGAACTCGATTTTTTAAATGATGATGAAGCTTTAAATAAAAGAGAACAATTGAAAGCTATGAGTATAGCATGTGATGCAATAATGATTTTAGGTGAAAGATATAGCAAATATGCTAAAAAATTGGCAGAAAAAGAAAATGATGAAAAGAGAAAAAAAGAATTATTGGAGATATCAGAGATTTGTTCGCATGTTCCAGCTAATGCTCCAAGAACTTTTAGAGAAGCTTTACAGATGTATTGGTTTGTGCATCTTTGTGTTATATCTGAATTAAACCCATGGGATTCTTTTAATCCTGGAAGATTGGATCAACATCTTTATCCTTTTTATAAAAAAGAGATTGAAGAAGGTTCTCTAAGTAGAGAGAAAGCAGAAGAATTTTTACAATGTTTTTGGGTTAAATTTAATAATCAACCAGCACCACCAAAAGTCGGTGTTACATTAAAAGAGAGTGGTACTTATACTGATTTTGCGAATATAAATTCTGGTGGAGTAAAAGCAGATGGCTCTGATGGAGTTAATGAAGTTAGTTATTTAGTTTTAGATGTGATAGATGAAATGAAACTTTTACAACCAAGCTCTAATGTTCAAATAAGTAAAAAAACACCACAGAAGTTTTTGAAAAGAGCTTTAGAGATTTCAAGAAAAGGATGGGGGCAACCTTCATTTTTTAATGCCGATGCAATAATTCAAGAAATGCTTAATGCTGGTAAAAGTATTGAAGATGCAAGATGTGGCGGTACAAGTGGATGTGTTGAAACTGGAGCTTTTGGTAAAGAAGCATATATACTAACTGGATATATGAATTTACCAAAAATACTTGAAATAACTTTAAACAATGGAATAGATCCAAATACTAATAAGAGAATAGGCATTGAGACTGGTAATCCAGAAGATTTTAAAAGTTATGATCAGTTGTTTAATGCATATAAAGATCAACTTCATCATTTTATAAATATAAAGATGATTGGTAATAGAATAATAGAAAAACTTTATGCAGAAAAAATGCCAGTTCCTTTTTTATCTGTAATAATAGATGATTGTATAAAGAAAGGAAAAGATTATAATGCTGGTGGTGCAAGATATAATGTTTCATATATTCAAGGTGTTGGAATTGGTACTATAACAGATTGTTTTGCTGCTATGAAGACACAAGTTTTTGATAAGAAAAATATCAGTATGAAAGAACTTTTGATGGCAATAAAAGAAAATTTTGAAGGATATGAAGATATTTTACATTTAGTTAAAGAAAAATCTCCAAAGTATGGTAATGATGATGATGCAGCGGATGATTTGATGAGAGATATTTTTAATGCTTATTGTGAAGAAGTTAATGGTAGACCTAATATAAAAGGTGGACAATTTAGAATAAATATGTTACCAACTACATGCCATGTTTATTTTGGATCTGTAATAGGAGCTACACCAGATGGAAGAAAGGCTAAACTTCCGCTTACCGATGGAATTTCTCCTTCAAAAGGGGCAGATAGGAATGGTCCAACAGCAGTGGTTAAATCGGCTGCAAAAATGGATCATTTGAAAACTGGCGGAACTTTGTTGAATCAAAAATTTACACCATCTGTTATAGAAGGTGAAAATGGATTAGATAATCTTGCATATCTTGTAAGAACTTATTTCAGAATGGATGGTCATCATATTCAATTTAATGTTATAGATAAACAAATACTTTTAGATGCGCAGAAAAAACCAGAAGAATATAATGATCTCATAGTACGTGTTGCAGGTTATAGTGATTATTTTAATAATCTCGATAGAGCTTTGCAGAATGAAATTATAGAGAGAACAGAACAAAGTTTTTGTTGATGATTGGGAGGGTTTTTATGAAAAAAATTGGTTTTATAGGTGGAGGCAATATGGCTCAAGCTATGATTGGTGGAATAATAAAATCAAAAATAATTGAACCTGAAAATATAATTGTTTCAGATTTGAATGAAGAAATTCTTGAATTTGTAAATCAAAAATTCAAAGTTATAACAACTGTAGATAATCTTAAAACATCTTTACAATCAGATATTTTGTTTTTATCTGTTAAACCTAATTTATATGAAATTGTAATAAAACAAATTAAAGAAAATATCAAAAATGATGTGATAATAGTTGCTATTGCTGCAGGTCAAAGTATTAAAAGGGTAGAAGAGCTTTTTGATAAAGAGTTAAAAGTGATAAAAGTTATGCCAAATACACCATCTTTAGTTGGTGAAGGAATGGCTGCTATTTGTCCGAACAAACTTGTTGAAGAAAAAGAATTGAATTTTATAATAGATATATTTAATAGCTTTGGAAAGTCTGAGATAGTTCCTGAATATTTGATGGATGCAGTTACTGCTGTAAGTGGATCATCTCCAGCTTATGTTTATATGTTTATAGAAGCTCTTGCAGATGGAGCGGTTTTGCAGGGATTACCAAGAGATAAAGCTTATAAAATGGCAGCTCAAACTGTTTTGGGAGCAGCTAAAATGGTTCTTGAGACAGGGGAACATCCAGCTAAATTAAAAGATATGGTTTGTTCTCCAGGTGGTACCACTATAGAAGCTGTTGCTAAATTAGAAGAAAAAGGTTTTAGAACTTCTGTTATAGAAGCTATGAAAGCTTGTACCGATAAATCAAGAAATATGTCTAAATAAAAAATAAAAGGGCCCCTCGAAAGAGGGAGTCCCATAAAAAGTGTGTGTATGTGTATGTGTGTGTATAGAATTTTACCATTTAAATTTGTTTTTTAAATTAAGATAAAATTAAAACAAAGGAGTTGTATTTTATATGGTTCAAATAATTTGGATTTTATTGATTATAATGCTTATTTCATATACATTTTATTTAATAAGAGATGTTGTGAAAAATAAGACAAAACTTGAATCTGAAACCTCTTGGATAAAAACGGGTATTATAGGTTTTTTTGTTAATTTTATAGATGCTTTGGGAATAGGAGCTTTTGCACCTCAAACTGCTTTATTGAAATTTACAAAACAAACAAAAGATAAACATATACCGGGTTCTATGAATGCGGCTAATGCTATTGCGGTTTTAATCGAATCGATAATTTTTATCAAGGTAATAGATGTCGAGCCTATTACTCTTGTAGTAATGCTTGCTACTGCTACTTTTGGGGCTATAATCGGTGCTGGAATTGTTTCAAAATTAGAAGAAAGAACTATACAAATTGTCATGGGTTTTGCCCTTTTTGCAACTGGCTTTATAATGATTGCAGGAAAAGTTGGTTGGATGCCATCAGGTGGAAGTGCAATAGGAATAAGTGGAATGAAGCTTGTAATTGCTGGAGTAGTTAATTTTATACTTGGAGCATTGATGACAGTGGGAGTAGGTCTTTTTGCTCCTTGTATGGCACTTGTTTATTTTTTAGGAATGTCTCCTAAAGTTGCTTTCCCTATAATGATGGGTTCATGTGCATTTTTAATGCCACCAGCCTCAGTCAAATTTATAAAAGAAGAAGCAATAAATAGAAAAGCAACTCTTGCTATGGGATTAGCTGGAGGAGTAGGTGTTTTAATAGCTGCTTTAATAGTAAAAGAGTTGCCTCTTGATATTGTTCAATGGCTTGTTGTTGGAATAGTATTTTATACAGGTATAACTATGTTGATGTCGGCAAAAAAGAATAAAAAATGTCAAGTTGTAGAGAAAATTGAAGTTTGATATTTAAATTTTTTAAAAAAATATAGTATAATTTATCTGAGGTGATTATTATGATAAATTCTTTAAAGAGTTATGATTCAAACCCTCAGATAGGATATAAAGTTGATCCAGGTGAAAGAGGTCTTTCTTTATCTTCACCAGCATCTACAAGTATAATGAGAGTTGCTTCTCATGAAGCAAGAAATATTGCTCAGTTTAAAAACAATGCAGCTTCTCAAAATGGTGTAGTCATTTATTCTGATATAGATATAATTTTTGAAAAAAGAGGAGCTTTTCTTGCTGCAGTTGGCGGAAAGTCTAAAGCTGTAATATTATATAAAAAAGATTCTGAAGATATTCAAAATATAGATGGTTATATGGTGTCTGATGAAATGAAAAAAGAGTCTAATTTTCAAGAAGATAAAGAAGATAATAGATTAAATATTGGAAATGATGAAACTGAATTAAAAATAAAAGATATTGAAAATAAGATCTTGATAGAAAAAGATCCAGAAAAAATTGAGAAACTTGAAAATGAAAAGATTATTTATGAATTGATGAAAAATTTTAAAAACTCTGGTCTTTCTTCTGAGTTTGGAATAGGTTTAAATATAAACACTTTATTATAAAATAACTCCCTTTGAAGGGAGTTATTTTTTGAATATAGAAATATCAGGATTTTTTCCTTCTAATATAGTTTTAACTCTCAATCCTATAACAGGATTATATTGTGGATGAGTTAGTATATAAAATTGTTCATCTTCAATAGCCTGAAAAACACTCATGCCAACACTATCAATAGGTATACCTGTATTTATTACATGATCGGCTCTTTTTAAACCATCTTTATAAGTTTGACTTGTATAATAAGGATCATTTTTGTCTATTTCAAATCTTTTAGGTCTTCTTTTATCACAATGGTTTAAATCAGTTTGAATAAAACCAGGGCAATAAACAGACATTTTTATATTTGAATTAATAGCTCTTAATTGATAGTTTACTGATTCAGATAATCCAACATTGGCAAATTTAGTCATATGATAGGTTGGCATTCCAGGTGAAGATAAGAGACCAGCCACACTTGCTGTGTTAACTATATGAGCAGGTGTTCCTTGTTTCATCATTAAAGGTATAAATACTTTTAAACCATATGCTATACTGTATACATTTGATTGCATTATATAATCTATATCTTTATTAGGAATTTCCCAAATAGGTCCTGGAACTACAACTCCAGCATTATTAAAAAATAAATCAACCTTTTCGAATGAATCTGTAGCTTTTTTTGATAGATCTACCATGTCTTCAAATATAGTTACATCCGTTACAACTTTTATAACTTCTGAACTTATTTTTTTAACTTCATCAAAGGCAATATTGAGATCATTTTCAGCAATATCTGCCATTACAACTTTCATACCTCTTTTTGCGGCTTCTTTTGAAAGCTCTAAACCTATTCCATTAGCTGCACCTGTTATAACTGCAACTTTGTTTTTAAATTCTTTCATAAAACTCCTCCTTAAAGTACATAAGATTTATCAAATGAAGATCTCATAGCATCAAAAATTCTGCCTGGTTTTTCAACATCACCGATTATTTTTATGTTTTTAAATGATTCTTTTATTTCTTCAACAATTTCGATATTTGATTGAACCCCAAGTGAAAGAACAATTAAATCTGTTTCTAATATTTCTATTTTTTTAGTGTTCATATTCATTAATTCTATTGAATTTTCATTTATTTTTACGAGTTTTTTAGAAGTTAATAAATTAATTTTTTCTTTTTTTATACGAGGTAAAATATCCATCAAATTTGGTAAATAAGTACCTGGTGCAATATCTTTTTGCATTTCAATTACAGTTAATTCATTATTTTTATTGTTTAAATATTCCGCTGTTTCAAGACCTGTCATTCCAGAACCAATAACAGCTATTTTTTTATTTTTTATTTCTGTTTTTTCAGATAATATTTGCTCAGCAGTATAAACATTTTTAGAATTTATGCCTTCTATATTTGGAATTATAGGCTTTGCACCTGTAGCAATAAAAATTGCATAAGGATTTATATTTTTTAATAAATCAATATTAGCTTTTGTATTAAGTCTTATATCTACATTTAAATCTTTTAATTCATTTTCCATATTATCTATGAACCATTTTAATTTTTCTTTCATTGGTGGTTTACTTCCAAGAAAAACACTTCCACCAAGATGATCCTCTTTTTCGAATATAATAGGAGTAAAATTTCTTTTTGCAAGATTTATTCCAGCTTGCATACCAGCAGGACCTCCGCCTATTATTACAACTTTTCTTTGATCGCCATCTTTTTTAAACTCTTCAAAATCTATTTCCATTCCAACTCTTGGATTTACAGCACATTCAATTCTTTTTCCATTCATTATTAATTCTATACATTTTAAGCATGAAATACAGGATCTTATCTGATCTTCTTTACCATTTAAAGCTTTATTTCCCCATTCAGGATCTGCCAATTGAGCTCTTCCAAGTGCTACAAAATCAAGATTATTTGTTTCGAGTAAATTTTCAGCAATTTCAGGTCTTTTGATGCTATCACAAGCGATTACAGGTATTTTTATATTTTCTTTTATTGATTGAGATAAATGTTTTTTCCATCCTTCCTTATAAGAAACGGGTTCTATTATTGTTATTGAAGATTCATATGTTCCTGAACTCACATTTATTGCATCTATACCTATACTTTCAAGATATCTTGCGATTTTTATTGATTCATTTATATCTATTCCACCTTCGATAAATTCATCGCCATCTATTCTTACGGAAATTGGAAAATCTTTTCCACATATATGTCTTATACCCATTATTATTTCAGTTAAAAATCTCATTCTATTCATAAATGTTCCGCCATATTTATCAGTTCTTTTATTAGTTGCTGGACTTAAAAACTGACATATCAAATATCCATGAGCACCATGTAATTCAATTCCATCAAATCCGGACAATTGAGATATTTTAGCTCCTTTTATGAACTTTTTTACTAAATTTTCTACTTCAAGAGTTTCTAATTCTCTTGGTATTTCTCCTATAGCTTTTGATGCAATAGGACTTGGTCCAACTATTTGTTTACCATTCAAACTACTGCTATGTGCTTGTCTTCCAGGATGATGTAATTGAGTGAATATTTTTGTGTCATATTTATGAACAGCTCTTGTTAATTTTTGCAGTCTTGGTATTTGATAACTGTCAGTTACACATAATTGGTTGGGAGTTCCTATGCCTGTTTCATTGTCTATTCTTGTGATTTCTGTTATTATTAAACCACATCCTCCTTTGGCTCTTTCTTCATAATAACGGATTATTTCATCACTTGCTTCTCCAGTTGATGTTGCTAAAGAAGTTCCCATTGCGGGCATTACAATTCTGTTTTTTAATTTTAGATTACCTATCATACCTTCAGAAAAAAGTTTTTTATACTTCAATGAAATCAGCTCCTTTTGTTAAAATATTAACAATATATTTTTATTTTAGCACAATAAAAAAATAAAAAATACGGAAAAAGACACAAAAAAATTTGACTTATTTGTGCTTTTTGCACTATAATTGTATAGAGGTGATTTAATTGACTGAAATAGATTATGGTATAAAAGATATAATTGAAAATTTTAATATAATGAATAAAAATATAAATGAAGAAGATTTAAAAGTTCTTGTTCATTATATAAAAGAAACTATAAAAAAAGATTATAGACTGGTAGAAAGTTCAGCTTTACTTTTAAATACTTTAATACAAGGAAAAGGTATAAAATATATAGTTGAACTTGGATCAGAAATATTAAACAACCCTGTTATTCTCGTTGATTCAGCTTATAAAATTATAGCTCATTCGAAAAAAGCAGAAATTGAAGAAAAATTTTGGAAAGAAAATATAGAAAAAGGTTATTGTTCATATGAGTTTATAAAAGAAGTGAAGAAAATAAAGGAAGTTAAACAAGCTCCCAATTCTAATTATCCATTTGTAGTTACATGTTATGCAAGTCCCATAAAAAAGATGGTAAGCAAAGTTATAATAGATCATAGATGTATGGGGAATATAATAGTTCTCGAGTCAAAGAAAAATTTTGATGAAGAAAGTTTTAAGCTTTTAAAAACATTAAGTGATGTAATATCTGAAAAATTAGATAAAAATGGAAATTACAAAAACTTAAAAGGGTTGATGTATGAAAATCTTTTTTTAGATTTACTTGAAGGAAATATAAAAAATGAAAATATTTTAAAAGAAAGAGCTATGAGTTGTGATTTTAACTTAAATAAGGATTATTTTATATTTTGTGTTCAATTATCAAAAATTGAGGAAAAAAATAAATTAAAAAATTTATATTCTTTTATTCAAGAAAAATTTTTGAATTTTAAAACAGTTTATTATAAAGAAAATTTTATAGTTTTGATAGATAAAATAGATATGAGTATAATAGAAGATGAAGATATAAAAACTATTTTAAATAAAAATAATGTATATGTTGGAATAAGTGATTTTTTCTCTGATATCATAAATATGAAAAAATATTATAATCAAAGTCTTTTTGCTTTAAAAAATCATAAAAATTATGATGATAATTTGATAAAATATTCTGATTTTAAAGTTTTAGATTTAATATATAATATAAAAGATAAGATAAACTTAAAAGATTTTTGTCAAAATTCTGTTTATAAGTTAATAGAATATGATAAGAATAAAAATACTGAGTATTTTGAAACTTTGAAGTCTTATTTAAAAAATAATATGAATATGATAGAAACGGCAAAGAGTATGTATTTACATAGAAATACTTTAGCTTATAGGATAAATAAAATCAAAGATATAATTGATTATGATTTAAATGATGGGGATAAAAATTTTGAAATATATTTTACTATAAAAATAATTGAAGAAATAAAGTAATCTTGGGAGGGGATCATTTTGAATAATTATGGATTAGTTCTTTCTGGGGGAGGAGCTAAGGGTAGTTATCAAATTGGAGTTTGGAAAGCATTAAGTGAAATGAATATAAAGATTTCTACTATAACTGGAACATCGATAGGTGCTTTGAATGGAGCTTTTTTAATACAGGAGGATTATGAATTATTAAAGCTTGCATGGACACATTTCAGTATTGATACGGTTTTAAGTGTAGACAAAGAAAAATGGAATAATAAAAAAATGTATAATAAAAAATATTTTTCTTTTTTAACAGTTATCAAAAACCTCATAACATCTGGTGGTATAGAAACAAAACCACTTGAAGAAATATTGAGAAAATATATAGATGAAGAGAAAATAAGAAGATCAAATATTGATTTTGGAATAAATACCTATTCACTCACAGATAAAAAACCAATTGAAATTTTTAAAGAAGATATACCTAAAGGTAAATTTGTTGATTATCTTCTTGCAAGTTCTTGTTTTCCAGCATTTAAGCCAGTCGAAATAGATGAAAAAAAATATATAGATGGTGGAATTCATGATAATCTACCTATAACGATGATGGAAAATAAAGGTATAAAAAATATAATTGTGGTAGATGTTGGTGGAAAACATACAAAAAAATCAAAACCTTTAAAAGATTCAAATGTAATATATATAAGATCAAATAGGGATCTTGGAAAAACTTTAGAAATAGATTCTGAAAAAGCTAAAGAAAATATAAAATTTGGATATTTGGATACTTTAAAAGCTTTTAATCATTTGACCGGAATAAAGTATTATATCGTTTATGATAAGAAATGCCAATTTATAAAAAATAGTTTGTCTAAGGCTAATATAGAACAGTTTTTTGGAATTAATAATAATTTTCCTTTTTTGTATAAAGAACTTTTAAGTAAAAGATTTTTTAATTTTATTCATAAATATTGTGATTCCAAAAAGAGAAAATCTAATATATTATCAATTGTTGAAATAACTGGTAATTATTTTAATTTAAATAGTAAAAGAATATATTCTGTAAATCTTTTAAATAAAAAAATTATAAATGAATATGAAAAAATAAATGAAAAAGATAGAATATATAAGCTTATAAATTATGAACAAGATGAGAGAAAATTAAAAAAATATAGAAGAGAAGAATTAATAAATAACCCTAAAATGGTTATAGCTGCTTTTTATATTGATTTTCTAATTAAAAATAAATATTATCCATGTTAAAAAAATCCTATCATTTTAATGATAGGATTTTTTATTACTTTATATCTGGCAACATAGATGCTGACATTCTTGCATTTTTTAGCATATCATCTATAATTCTTTCTATATTTGTAACTGAAGGATCATAAAAAGTAGGCCACCAATTATTTAAGTATTTATCTGTTGAAAGATATGCAAATGAAGTATTACCAAATCTTGCATGAAAATGTTTTAATCCATTTCCATGTTGATGATAAGGTACTAATAAAAGAGTTTTTACATTTATTTCTTCTGCTTTGGGATCTTCGGTTGTGAATATAAACCATTCTATATCATAATCCCCCCAATTAGTTTCTAACTTACCAATATAATTATATGATATTTTATAACTTTCATTTATTAATATGTTATTTCCATCCAAAACTTCTAAAGATTTTATATCAGTAGTGTAATTTTTAATATAAAATTCTTTTACCATTTCTGGGCTATATCCTTTTTTATGTTTGCTAACAGCTTCATATAATTTGTCGGCATATTTATTATTATAAATATTTCCCATATCAAGATTTAATCCTTTCCAAGGAGTTAAATCAGACACTTTTGGCGATGATTCAGCAAATGCAAGCATAGAACTAAAAATAAATAAACTCAATAAAAAAACACTCAAAACTTTTTTCATATAAAATTCCCACCCTTCTTAACTTATTCTAATTTTTGTAGACTAATCTACAAAAATATTATAATATTTTTTTTATTTAAAGTCAAGTTAATTAGTCATATTTTTAAAATGTTGTTCATTTATTAAAAATAAGTTATATTCTTCACAAAATAACTTTTGTTTAAAAGTTTAAAAGTGAAAGGTTTAAAAGAATATTAACTTGATTAATTATTATGATTTAATCAACTTTTATTATAATTATATCGATGGTAAAAATTAAAAGTTTCACAATTTATATTTTTAAAATTTGTGAAAATGTTAATAAACAGAGCTGAAAGAAGGGGTTATATGTATAGAATAATAAAAAAAGAAATACTTAATCCTGATGTTGAATTAATGGTAGTTCATGCACCTTATGTTGCAAGAAAATGTGAACCTGGTCAGTTTATAATTTTAAGAGTTGATGAAGATGGAGAAAGAATTCCCTTGACAATAGCTGACTATGATAGAAAAAAAGAAACGGTTACCATAATTTATCAGGTTGTTGGATATTCAACAAAAAAATTGAGTAATAAAAATGAGGGAGATTTTATAAATGATTTTGTAGGGCCTTTAGGTCAACCTGCTCCCATTCATAAAGTTAAAAGAGTACTTGGAATTGGCGGAGGTGTTGGAATAGCTCCTCTTTATCCACAGATGAAAAAGATGAAAGATCTTGGAGTTCAAGTAGATGTTCTTCTTGGTGGTAGAACTAATAAACATATCATAATGGAAAATATGTTTGAAGAATTTGTAGACAATATCTATTATGCAACTAATGATGGGTCTAAAGGTATTAAAGGTTTTGTTACTGATAAACTTTTAGAGCTCCTCGAAAATGGAGAAAAATATGATCTTGTGGTTGCTATAGGTCCTTTAGTTATGATGAAAGCTATAGTCAATATCACAAAAGAAAATAATATAAAAACTAATGTATCATTGAATCCAATAATGATAGATGGTACTGGAATGTGTGGCGGATGTAGAGTTACAGTTGGAGGAGAAACAAAATTTGCTTGTGTTGATGGACCTGATTTTGATGGTTTCCTTGTTGATTTTGATGAATGTATGCAAAGGCAATCAATGTATAAAGAAGAAGAGGAACATATTTGTAGAATAGGAATAGGAGATGGTAATAATGCCTAATTTAAGTAAAGTAAAAACTCCTATAAGAGAACAAGAACCTGATATAAGAAATAAAAATTTTGAAGAAGTTGTTTTAGGATATACAGAAGAAGAAGCCATTGAAGAAGCTGGTAGATGTTTACAATGTAAACATAAACCATGTATGAATGGGTGTCCAGTTAATGTTCCCATTCCAGAATTTATAAATCAAGTTTCAAAAGGTAATTTTGAAGAAGCTTATAAAGTTATAACAAGAGAAAATGTTTTGCCAGCTATATGTGGGAGAGTATGTCCACAGGAAAATCAATGTGAAGGAAAGTGTGTAAGAGGTAAAGCTGGTGAACCAGTCGCAATAGGAAGACTTGAAAGATTCGTTGCAGATTGGCATATGAATAATATAAAAAATAAAAAAGAAGATATAGAATCTAATAATATAAAAATAGCAGTAGTTGGAGCTGGACCTGCAGGTTTGACATGTGCTTTTGAACTTGCAAAAAGAGGATATAAAGTTACTTTATTTGAAGCTTTACATACTCCAGGTGGCGTTTTAAGTTATGGTATTCCAGAATTTAGACTTCCAAAATCTCTTGTTAGAAATGAGATAAAGAAGATAGAGGATCTCGGAGTTGAATTAATTACTAATGTTATAGTTGGAAAATCTATAACTATAGATGAGCTTTTTGAAGAAGGATATATGGGAGTTTTTGTGGGTAGTGGAGCAGGACTTCCAAAATTCATGAAAATAGAAGGCGAAAATTTAAATGGAGTTTATTCTGCAAATGAATTTTTGACAAGAGTTAATCTTATGAAAGCTTATAAAAAAGATTCTTCTACACCAGTTAAAGTTGGTAAAAAAGTAGCAGTAGTCGGTGGTGGTAATGTTGCTATGGATGCTGCAAGAACTGCTAAAAGATTGGGAGCTCAAGAGGTTTACATAGTTTATAGAAGAAGTGAAGAAGAACTTCCAGCAAGAGTTGAAGAGGTTCATCATGCTAAAGAAGAAGGAATAATTTTTAAATTATTAAATAATCCTGTAAAAATAAATGGAAAAGATGGTTGGGTTGAATCCATGGAATGTATAAAAATGGAACTTGGTGAACCAGATTCATCTGGAAGAAGAAGACCTGTAGCGATTAAAGAAAGTAATTTCAAACTCGATCTTGATACTGTAATAATGGCTATTGGACAAACACCAAATCCTCTTATTAGACAAACCACACCGGGTTTAAAAACTGAAAATTGGGGTGGGATAATAGTTGATGAAGATACTATGAAAACAACTAAAGATGATGTTTATGCTGGAGGAGATGTTGTTACAGGAGCTGCAACTGTTATTTTAGCGATGGGTGCAGGTAAAAAAGCGGCAAAAGCAATAGATGAACATTTAAAAAATAATTAATTTTAGGAGGCGAATTTAATGGATATGAGATGGTTTAGAGTACCAAAAGATATAGTTTTTGGAGAAGGAACTTTAGAATATTTGTCTTCATTAGAAGGAAAAAAAGCAACACTTGTAACTGGTGGAAGTTCTATGAAAAGATTTGGATTTTTGGATGAAGCAAAAGCTCAACTTGAGAAAGCAGGTATGGAAGTCAGTATAGTGGACGGAGTTGAACCGAATCCATCTGTTAAAACTGTTTTAAGGGGAGCTAAGGCAATGCAAGAATTCCAGCCTGATTGGATTGTTGCAATTGGTGGAGGTTCTGCTTTAGATGCTGCTAAAATAATGTGGGTTTTTTATGAATATCCAGAATCAAAATTTGAGGATTTAGTTGCTTTTAAATTTCCAGAATTAAGAACAAAAGCAAAATTTGTAGCTATTCCATCAACTAGTGGAACTGCATCTGAAATAACAGCTTTTTCTGTTATAACTGATACAGAAAATCATATAAAATATCCACTTGTATCATATGAAATAACTCCTGATATAGCTATTCTTGATTCAAGATTACCAGCAAAAATGCCAGCACATATAACTGCAAATGTTGGTATGGATGTTATGACTCATGCAATTGAAGCTTATGTTTCAACTACAGCAACAAGTTATACAGATCCACTTGCAATGGAAGCTATAAAATTAACCTATAAACAGTTACCAGAAGCTTTTAAAGATGGAGAAAATATGAAAGCAAGAGATGATATGCATAATGCTTCAACTTTAGCAGGAATGGCATTTACAAATGCTTCTTTAGGATTAGTACATAGTCTTGCTCATAAAATAGGTGGAGAATTTGGTATAACTCATGGTCTTGCAAATGCTATATTATTACCTTATGTAATTGAATATAATAAAAAAGCAACAGACAAATATAAAGATATTGAAGAAGTTTTAGGAAGTTCAAATATATCTGAAACATTAAAAGAAATGAATAAATCATTGAATATCCCAACAACATTGAAAGAAGTAACAGAAGTTGAAATTTCAGAAGAAAAATTTCTTGAAGTTTTAGATAGAATGTCAAAAAATGCTTTTGAAGATCCTTGTACAGCTACAAATCCAAGGGAATCTTCAGCAGAAGATGTAAAAGAAATATATAAAGCAGCTTATTATGGAAATAGTGCTAAAGAAATATAATTAAAATTATTTTTAAAAAAGTCCAGTTTACTGGACTTTTTTTTATTATTTTTAAGGTATAATATATAAAAATGGAGGTGTTTTTATGGATATATCTGAAGAATATAAAAAAATTCTTTTACAAAAAATAATAGTATTTTTTAGTGAAGAATTTGGAGAAGATATAGGGCAAATAAGGGCTCATGATATACTTGGGTTTTTTATTGATAATATAGGTAAGGATATGTATAACAATGGAGTTGAAGATAGTTATAAATATATGAATGATAGAATAGAAGATATTCTGGCCCTTCAAAAATTATGAAAGGGGAATTATTATGAATATTTTAATTTTAATTTTATCCTATTTGATAGGAAGTGTACCATTTAGTTATATACTTCCAAAAGTATTTAAGAATAAAAACACATTAAAAGAGGGAACAAAAAATCCTGGAGGAACTAATGCTATTTATACTTCAGGTTATTTTATAGGTATATTATCTATGGTATTAGATGTTTTTAAAGGAATAATAGTATTTTTAATTGCTGATTATTTTCTCGAAAGTTTATTTTTCATAAATTTGGCTTTGATTTTAGCCGTTTTAGGCCATAATTGGAGTTTATTTTTAAAGTTTAAAGGAGGAAAAGGAATAGCGGTTAATTGGGGAATTATATTTGCAGATAGTGTTATTATGGGAATAACTTTTTTAATATTATCTACTTTCTATACTCTTTTGACAAAATATTTATCAATAGGAGTTTTGCTTTCTATACTTAGTATAATAGTGTTGAAAATTTTTATGGGATCTAATGAATATTTATTTGCATATATTGTTATTTATGGAGTGAATTTATTTAAGCATAGAATAAATTTCATAAGAATTTCACAAGGTAAAGAGGTTAAAATTTTTCAGGGATTGAAAGAAGCTGGAAATTAAAATTAATTTAATTTAAATTAATTTTGTAATGCTATAATGATATATGATTGTAATTTGGAAAATCAAGGGAGGGATTTTATGTTAAAAAGTGAATTTTTGAACAAAATTGAAAGTATTGTAGAATCTGATGAAGCTACCATGATTTATTTTGTTTTTATTGATAGTAAAGAAAGTATAGGAAAAGGAGAATGTTCTCTTTATCCAGATGATATTTATTTAAAGAAAAATAAAATAGTTGTATGTGAAAAGGATCCCAAGATAACTTATAATGTTTCTCAAGTTTATTCTGAACTTGAAAAATATGACGATTTTGAAGTTATTGTTGAAGATATAAACGGAAAATTTTTTTCTTTAGATAATATGATATTAGATGTTGGATTGAATTGTCTAATAATAGAAATTCCACTCGAAGATGTTATTTAATATAAATTCAATGAGATTAAACCAAAAAATATTATCATAATGCTTGCAAATGTAGAAATTATTTTTTGTCCTTTTTTAAAATTGAATATTTTTTTATCTAAGAATATTCTAAAATAGTGTGATAGTAAAGCCGAAATAGTTACGGTCAATCCCATACCAATTGACATAGCTATTGAAAGAATTATGCCTTGAATGTAAAAGTCATATGAAATTGAAAATAACATAATAGTCATAACTCCAGGACAAGGTACAATTCCGGCTAGGAAAGCCGTGATTTTGTACTCTTTGTTTTTTGGAGCATCATTTTTGTCTTTTATATTTTTTATTAGTAAAAATATTCCTAATAATATCAAAAATGAACTACTTATCAATTTTATTATTTTTGTAGGAGTTTCGCTATCTATGAAAAGAATGTCTTTTATAATAAAATAAAAAAAAGATATCAAAATTATTGCAGATAATGTGTGAGTTATAGCAAATATATTCCCAAATATTATCGATTTTTTAGCATTTGATGTTTTATCCTCTAAAAATATAGAAGCAGCAAATGTTTTTCCATGACCTGGTCCAGCGGCATGAATTATACCAAATAAAAAAGATATTATTGAAGCATTTATTAAATTTTGAGGGTTTTCTTTTATCGATTTTATAAGATTTCCAAGTGTTTGATTTATATTATATTGTATATTAATTATTTCATGATTTATTTTTGGAATTATATTGAAGTATTTGATTAAAAATAATATTATAATTAATATTATTATAAATAAAGTTATTTTTTTTATATTCATTTTTATTTTCTCCGAATTATTAATTTTATTTCATATGGAAATATTTGATCAAAGTAAAATAATTTATCAAAATTTGCAAATATAGTACTTTCTATTTCATAATTTTTGTTTGGTATTATATTTATATTATCATCTTTTTCGGTTTTTAAATAAGTATAATAACTTTTATCATATGTTGAAATGATTATTTCATTATTATTATTTTCTAATTTTAAATCGTATATCATTGTAAACAATATTCTGTTTTCGATTTCAGTTGAAAATATTTTTAAGGGCGAAATTTGTAGGTTTTTTTGGTTTAGATAAATTGTAGTAAAAAAATTTTCTTTTTTATATTTTTCTTGAAGTTTTTTATTTATAGAATCTATATCATTATATTGTTTTTTTAAAAGCATGCTCATTAAATCGTCAAATTTCCAAGTTGAAGATATTTCTAATATATCGTTTTTTATATTTATTTTAGTTAAAACTTCTATGAATACATGTGGATGGGCGATTATTGTTATAGATATTAAAGTGTATGCACAATAAATAAAAATTTTTTTCATCTTATAACTCCTGTTTTTTATTTATTATACCATTTTATATTAAAATATAATAAAAAACGGGTTTTAAACCCGTTTTTTATGACAATTGAATAATCTTCTTTGAAATAGACAAGAGGAGCATCACACCATTGAAAGTATTTGTTAATAATTAGTCCCTGAATATTTTAGGTTTACCTAACTTCTGTATATATTCTATCATATTCTTTTAAAAAAGTAAATATATTTTTGTAAAACAATAAGTAACTTTTTTGTAATTTTTTAAAATTGTTTTTTAATAAAATATGGTAAAATAAAAGTGGAAAATATTAATTTTCCACTTTTATATATTATCATCATTTTCATCATTCATCAATTTAAGTTCTTTTTCTTTTTTTATTTTTTCAAGTTTCAACAATAAAAATATTCCAATTGCTGTTATTAAAATTATTGGAACCATATAAAATAAGAAGTTTTTAATGATTACATTTTTTCTTAGTTTAGAAAGTATTTTTTCTACTTCAGGTTGATTTGGATTTTTTGATATCGAAGAATTCAAAATGATTCTTACGAGTTTTGCATTTTCTTTTGGATCTTGTTCATAATAAGACAATCCAAGTTTTGTTAAAAGGTTTGGGTCTTCTGGATCGCTTGAAGAAGCTAATTTATAATATTCTACTTTTTGGTCTATATTTTTTGATGAGTCTCCAAGTATTTCATATATATTCTTTTTTACAAAACTATTGTTTGGATATTGGTTTAAAAGATCTTCTGAAAATTTTGATAATTCTTCTATATCATTATCAAAGTATAAAAGATTTGCAAGATGAATCATTGTTTTTACATCTTTTTCTGGTTTTTCTAAATAATCTTTATAGAGTTTTTTGGTTAATGAGTTATTTTTATTTTGATAATTCATTTCTATAAGTAATTCTAAAATCTCTTTTTGATTAGTTATATTAATATATAAATTTTTTAACTGTGAATAAGCTATTTCTTCATTTTTAAATATATTTGATTTCCACATTATTAAACTTTTTGCATATATTCCAAGTGGTATGTCTTTTGATTTTATGTTTTCTATTTCATTACTTAAACTTATTATTTGTTCTGCAATTTTTGGATCTTTTATGGCTTTCCAATACTCTACATTGTATAAAAGATAAAGTGATTTTACAGCTATTGAATCTGGATATTGTTCATAAAGTTCACTTAATTTAGCAACTGGATCTATATAAACTAAGGGTTGTATATTTTCCATGAAGTTTATTAAAGCTTTTTCATCTTCACGAAAATTGTTTATTTTTATTTCATCTGCTTTTTGTTTGTAAAGAGAATGATTTTTTTCCCAATGTTTTAAAAGATATCCCATTTTTTGCAGTTTTTGATCTGAACTTTGAATCATATCTTCTTTATTGAATATTTCTGATATATCATCTAATGATGCAAATATAAGTATTGAAGTAATTAAAAATAAAAAAGTTATTATTTTTCTCAATTGAAATTCTCCTCATTGTATAATATTTTCTTATAATATATTATACCTTAATAATTTTTAATTTTAAAATTTATTTTGAATAAAAATATTATTTTTTATATTAATAGTAGAAATTTTTATGTATGTTATAATTATATTAATAAGAGGTGATGTATATGGCTACATATAATTATAAAGATCTTGAGATTTTTTATCATGATAAAGGAAAGGGAAAGAATATATTATTTTTACATGGAGATACTGCATCGACAGAACTTTTTTTGAATGAAATAGATATTTTATCAAAAGATTATAGAGTTATCGCTCCAGATTTGCCGGGTCATGGAAAATCCAGCAGAATAAAAAGATTTCCATTAAATTTTTGGAAATTTTCTGCAGAAGTATTTTTGAGTATGATTGAAGATTTAAATCTTTCTGATGTAAATATTTTAGGGATCAGTGGTGGATCAATAATTGCTTTGAATATGGTTATTTTGAATGACTCAAATATAAATAAAGTAATGATAGATAGTTTTTTGGGTAAATCGATACCAAGAGGTGTTGCATTCAGTATTCAAAAGAGTAGAGCAAGTATGAAGGGTATAGGACAAGGTTTTTGGCAAGCTATGCATGGAATTGATTGGGAAGATGTTGTAGATGCTGATACTAATATGCTTGTTGAATTTTCTAAAAGAATAGAAAACTTTTATGATTCTGAACTTTTAAGTATAAAGAAAAAAGTTATGATAGTTTCTACTGATAAATCTAAGGTTATAGATTTGATAAATGATATTCCAAATAGTGATTATTATATATTTGAAAATGGTGAAGATCCTTTGATAATTTCTGAACAGGATAGATTTAAAATAGTTTTGGACGATTTTTTTAATTAATTTTATTAAAAAATATACAATTTAGGTGATTTTTATGGATGAATATATTTCAAAGGTTTATAAATTGTTCAGTTTAAATGATATAGGTTTTTCTATAATAAAAGTTATATTTGATGAAGAAAATGAGAAGAATTATTTTGAAATTATCGAAAAAAATGAATTTTATGATTATTATATAAAACTTTTGGGTTCTTATAAAGAGTTTGAAAAAATTTTTTATAAAGTTAT
Source organism: Oceanotoga teriensis (assembly GCF_003148465.1). Taxonomy (NCBI): domain Bacteria; kingdom Thermotogati; phylum Thermotogota; class Thermotogae; order Petrotogales; family Petrotogaceae; genus Oceanotoga; species Oceanotoga teriensis. The sequence continues at coordinate 6,053 of NZ_QGGI01000008.1, read as the reverse complement.
GAAGTATAAAAATTATTCTTATCAAATAATTATTGAAAAATTGAAAAGTAAGTTTGAAATAAAATTCTTTTATGAAAAAGAATTCATTTATTTTCTAATTGTACCTTTGAGTAATGTTGAACATATAGATGTTGATAATTCTTCAGAAAAAAGTTCTATTTTTTGGGGTGTGGACGAAAAATTTTACAAAGCTTTTTTGTTTTCAGATAATCCTATGGCGATTATCGATTTGAATACTTATAAATATATTGAAATAAATGATGCATATACTTATGAATTAGGTTATTTGAGAGAAGAATTGATAGATAAAACTTTTTTTGATTTGGGTATATATTCAGATGATTATAGAGTTGATATATATATAAGAAACTTATACTCGAAGATAAAAAGATAATTAATGATGAAGTCGAACTTAAGAAAAAGGATGGAGAATTTAAAAAATATAAGTTTTCTGCTGAACTTTTTAATGAAAATGATGGAAGTTATTGTATACTTTCATTTAAAGTTTTTGATGAATCATATGAAAGAGAAAGTGTCTTAAAGAGTAACTCTATGATTTTGAGTACATTAGAAAGTCTTATAGATATGGGAACTTGGGAATATGATCTAAATTCAAAAAATATGAAAATTTCTAAAGGTTCGGCGAAAATACTCGGCATTGAGAATGTTTCTGAATTTAAAAGAGAAGATTTTTATAAACTAGTTGTTTCTGAGGATATTCAAAGAGCTATTAGTTATGAGCAACTTTTTTATAAAGAGACATTTATACCAACATTGACATTTAAAATAATTACAAAATATAATGATTTGAAGTATTTGAGTTCTAAAGTAAAGGTTATTAAAGATAATTTTGGAAATAATATAAAGGTTTTAGGAGTTACTTTGGATATAACTGATATGAAGCTAAGAGAGAAAAAATTGAAACTTTTTGAAAAAGCAATTGAAGTTGCTGGTTATGGTATATATATAACTGATGTTGATGGAGTTATAGAGTATATTAATCCAGCTTTTGAAAGAATAACAGGTTTTTCTAAAAAAGATTCTATTGGGAAAAAAACGAGTATATTATCTTCAGGAATGAATGGAGATGATGATTATTATAAGATGTGGAATACAATTCTTTCTGGCAATATATGGAAAGAAGAAATTGTGAATAAGAAAAAAAATGGGGATTTTTATACTGCTTATCAGATAATAACACCTATTTATAATGAAAAAAATAAAATAGAATTTTTTGTAGCTATTCAAGAAGATATAACAGAACAGAAAAAAAATCAAGAATTAATAAGAAAATATGCATCTTATGATTCTTTAACAGATGCTTATAATAGAAGAATGGGTTTGATAATACTTGAAAAACAGATAAAAAATTATTTTAAAAATAAAGATAATATTAGTATATGTTTTTTAGATATTAATAATCTTAAATATATAAACGATGTTTATGGACATAATTTTGGAGATATAATGTTAAAAAATTTTTCAGAGACTATTATGAATTCTATAAATGAAGATGATTATTTTATAAGACTTGGTGGAGATGAGTTTCTCATAATTTTTTCGAAAAGTGATTTTAAAAAAGCAAATTTTATTTGGGATAAGATAAAAGAAAAATTTAAGGCAATAAATTATGAAAAGAGATATCCTTTTAAAATAGAGGTTGCATATGGCATCTGTGAATATAATGGTGAAGGGCTCGATGATTTTATATCTAAGGCTGATAATTTGATGTATGAAAAGAAAAGAATTATGAAAAATAAAGAATGAGATTATATTTATGAAATAATCTCATTCTAATGGTTTTATAGGTTTCATAGTATAGGTCGATAATATATTTGCATTATTTTTAAATAGATAAATTGCTTCTATTGGAGTTAATTTGTCTATTTTTAATTTCATAAAAGTTAATCTGTCAAAGTCTATAGAATAGTGAAATTCATTTGTTTTTCTATCTAAACCAGATAATATTATATTTTCAATATGGGGACTAACATTAAAAATAACTCCAGCTATGTATATAGCTGTTCCAAGTGTTGAATATAGGTAAAGATATTTATAGTCTTTTTTAAGTTTGCTTTTAACAGAAGCTTTCCCAGATTTTAATATGTTTACTCTATTTTGAGGTAGTTCTTCTTCACATGGAGTTAAAATATCTCCATAAACTGTATTATTTGAATATTCATAGCTCATTTTTAAATTGTATGGCAATTTTAAATTTTCGAGTATATATTCGATCCAAATTTCAATGTTGGTATTTTTCAAAGCATCTTCAATGTATTGTTTGTTTTTTTTCGATTTTTTATTTAGTTCTAAACTATTTTTATACAGATATTCTTCATTTTCATCAAATTTTTCTTTTTTTTGATTCCAGATTTTTAAGTTATCTTCATATACTGATTGTAGATTTTTTTGTATGAATTCTTTTCTTTGTTTTAAAAAATTTTTAAATAAATTGAATGGAAATTTTGATTTTGCTATTTCTTTTAATTCTAATTCAGCATCTTTTATTGTTGGTTTTTTTGGTTCAAATTCATTTTTTTTGTATAGATCTGGTATTTCAAATGAGGTTGAAATTTTTTCAAATTCATTTTTTGTTCTTAATGAAGGAGTTTGAGAGTATATACTCATGAAAAATTCATCTTTTTCTTTAAATTTTTCTTTTAGAGATATAGAAAGCTTTTGAGATGCTTTTTTGAATTGAGTGGTTCTTTTTATTTTTTTTATAATTTTTTCATTTTTAATTTCAATTTTATTTTTATCGAATATTGAGATTTCTCCATCAGGGTTTATACTGAAAGTGAATTGAAGGTTTTTTACGAAAGTGTTTAAATTTTTTTGTTCTTGTATTTCTTTCTTATTATATATTTTTTCAGAGTCTATAACCATTTCTATATTGCATTTTAAGCTTTCTTCTGTTTTGAAGCTATAAAAAAGCTTAGTAGGAATTTCTATTTTATTTTTATATCTCATGGAATCACCGCCAATAAAATACAGTTAGTAACATTTATATTGATTCACCTTTTTATATTAACTGTTTTTTAATTTCTTTATAATATTATATCATACATATTATAATATATATTGTACGGATTTCTTTTAAAATTATATAAAAAACTTCGGAATTTTTTATTCCGAAGTTTTTATTTTTTGTTTTTTATTTGCCGGTTTTAAATTTATAAGTTTCTGATTTAACTTTATTATTTTCATCTGAAGCTTCTATATACCATGTATATGTTGTTTCTGGTTTTAATATATCATGGTTTTCTAAAGTATAATTTGTATCTGAATCTACATTTATTTCAAGTGGTTCTCCAGTTCCGTTTATATATAATGTATAATTTAATTCATCATTTTCGGGATCTTCAAATTTCCAAGAAAAGTTTATTGTTTTTGTTGATTCATCTGTAGTTCCATTTGGGCTAAAAAATGAATTTTTAGGTATTGGAGGTAGATTATTTAAGTTTACTGTTAATTTTTCATATGGACCATATTCATTATTTTTAATTGGGAAAATGAAATAAGTCATAGATCCTGATTTTCCAGTTTCATCTATTATATATTTCCCAGAACTTTCTTCTTTTAAAGTGGGTTCTTTGAACATTTTATTTTTATTATCAGATGTTTTATATATTTTGTATGAAGTTTTTTCTTCTGGCGTCCATTTTACTGTGATCGTTTTTTTTGTTGCATCATTTGGTATTAGATTTATTTTTGGTTTTTTTATAATATTTTGATAAATTATGATTTCTTCATTTGAATTTTCAGCATTTGTAAATAGTATATTTGTTGTTTCATCTGGCATAGTTCTAAAGGTTTTCAAATTATTTGAATATTGTATTTTTATATCATCTTCAGGATAAATTTCTATAGAATCTAAATCTTTTACGGGGATTTTTTCTTCTTTGTTTATTATAGTGGCATTTAGAGTTAAATTGAATTCATTGTCTATACTGATATTTGCAAGATTTTGCTTTACATTTAAATTTATTTTATTTTCACCATTGTTTATGAAAACATCTTTTTTAATTCCTTTGAACCTTTTTTTAGTTCCATTGTAATTAAGCCCTTCTACTTTTATTGTGTAATTTCCTGGTGTTAGAAGTATTCTCAAATTTGTTGGATTTTCTTTTTGCATTGTATAATTAGAAGATACTCCATCTTTAGATATTATTTCTACTTTCATTTTATCCCAATCATATATTTCATATAAATCTTTTTGAGTAGAATCTTCTAGTTTTATATTGAATTTTATGAATACTTGATCTTTAAATGGAACACATGAGCTCATTATAATTGTTATTAATATTATTAAACATGAATATATTTTTATTTTAATGATTATCCCTCCCATAGGCTTATATTTAATTATTTTGCATGGAAGGGGTATAATCCTAATTTTTAATATAAATTTTTTTGTATTAATTTATCTATTGAAATTATTAATTTTTTTGAAAATATTAATAACATTGTTATAACTATTATTGGTATTAAGATTAATAATAAAGTTATATATATATTTAAAGATATACTACCATTTATAATTTTTTCGATATATGATGAAGGTAAAAATATTGATAATGATATTAATACCATTGATATTTGTATTTTTATAGATTCTCCAAACTTTAATATATTGTTTTTATTTGATGTGTCTCTATGAGGATCATTTATAAACATTTTTGTTCCCCAAAGTGCTGAGAAATATAGTATCAATGATACAGGTATTATCATTATTATATTGTATATAGAAAATCCTTTCATAAAACTTATTATTATTATGAATATAATATACTCTAATATGTATATAAATGATGATATTATAGATTTTATTTTTATTTGTTTGTTATATTGTAGAGGAATTAATATTGGTAATGGCCATATATTGTAATCTTCTATTATAGAATATATAGAAATATATGCCGAATATAAGGCTGAGAAAACTATGAAGAATATATTTAAACTGATATTTTCTATATTACCTGTTATTATAAATATTAAAGGTAAAATCAATGGATATATTATCATAAAAAAAATGGAAGAATTTCTAAATAATAGTTTGAATTCTTTTTTTAATAATGTGAATTTTGATACTTTTATTTTCATATCTTTATGTTTGTTTTTTTTGTTTGATATGTTTAATTCTATTTTATTTAAATAGATTATTAAAAAAATTGTTGATATTATTAGTATTGATAATATTATTAGTGATGAATTAATATTTCCATGAAAAGCTTTTAAAAGATATACATGTGGCCATATGGGATTTAAAAATATATCTGCTTTATCTATGATAGGAGAAAACGAGTTGTTTATTTTTTGGATATCTGAATTACTGAAAAGATTTATAACGAGTACAAATACTATTATTCCCATAAAATATATTATTTGTGCAGTTCTTTTTGCAGCTGTTTTTCCTATAAAGAGAGATATTATCATTCCAATTAATAATCCCAATGATATTAACATAACTATGAACAATACACTTGATATTATTGATAAAAATATATTATTGGGATTAGCTATTAAATATGATATTATTACAGCTAATAACATTCCAAGATTTATAGAAGATAATACAAAACTTTCTATTGCTGAGGATAAAAAAATAGAACTTTTTTTTATTGGAAATGTCAATAATAAAATTAGATTATCATTTTCAAATAAACTTGTAACTATTGTTGATGAATATTGAAGCACAAACATTATCGACATTATTAAAAAGTATAATGAAACAATTGTATCAGCAATCGTAATTTTTGAATTTTCGTATATTGGTATATTGGTATATTTAAATATTGGAGTTAAGGATGTTATTAGCATGAATCCAAATATTAAAGCTGGTAACATGTATAAAAAAGCATTTGAAATAGAGCTTGTATTGTTTGATTTAAATAAACCTTTGTTTTTTGGTCTGCTTTTATTTTTAAAAGAGTATTTTAGCAATAATTTTAATTCTTCCATCAATCACACCTCACAGTTCATCAATGATTTCTTCAAATTCGTCTCCACCAGTGAGCTCAAGAAATATATCTTCAAGACTTTGATTTTCTTTT